>JBGTRS010000036.1:316-2848 GCA_041940665.1 Pyrinomonadaceae bacterium
CTTCGAGATGTGCCGCCTGTCATACGGACGTTCATCCGCAGTGGGCGGAATCGGCCCACGCCAAATCATTTGTCGAACCGTTTTATCAAAAGAATGTCAACGATCTGATCGCTCAAAAAAACATCGCCTTCACACGCCATTGCGAATCCTGTCATAATCCGACCGCACTTTTTTCCGGAGCATTGACCGATACGCCGAAATTCAAAGAACGTCCGTTCGATAATGAAGGCGTTTCCTGCATCGTCTGCCATTCGATCGAATCCGTTTCGGGTCGCGGAATCGGCGGTTACACGATGGGCCAGCCCGCTATGATTCAGGAAGAGGACGGGACAAAGATTACGGAAGCTTCGGACGACGACATATTCAACAATATTGAAGGACATAAACGGGCGATGATGCGGGATTTGCTCAAAAAACCGGAGTTTTGTGCTTCCTGTCATAAATCGCAAGTGCCGCAGGAATTGAACGATTATAAATTCCTGCGGGCATTTATGGTCGGCGATGAACACCAGCAGTCTTCGTTTTCCAAAGAAGTTCCGCATCCATTCTACACACGCGAAAAAGAAAGCTGTAATTCCTGCCATATGGATAAGGTCCCGACCAAAAATTATGACGTTTCGGTCAAGGAGGACAAGATCACCAATCATCGGTTTGCGGCGGCAAATACGGCGATTCCGCTCGTTTACGGTTACCGGGAACAGTTTGAGGAAGTCGTCAGATTTTTGCAGGACGATAAGGTGCGGATAGATATTTTTGCGATTCATCAGCAGAAAGACAGACGCGAAAAGGAAAAGATGATCGCTCCTTTAAACCGCCAGACTTTTAAGGTCAGTGCCGGCGATGTGATCACGGCCGATGTGGTTGTGACGAATAAGAATATCGGCCATTCGTTCCCGCCCGAATTACGCGATTTTTACGAAGCCTACCTCGAATTTACGGTTACCGATGCCGCTAACAAAACGCTCTATAAATCGGGCTATATTAAAAAAGACGGTTCTCTGGACGACAAAGCCCATAATTACAAGACTTATCTCGTCAAAGCAGACGGAAGTTTCAATGATCTGCATCATATCTGGCGGACAAAAACCGTCGCTTACAATAACGCGATCCAATCCGGCCGATCGGATCTGTCGCGGTACAGATTTTTTATTCCGAATGATTACTCGGGCGAGATAAGGCTGAACGCGAAGGTGCAATACCGCCGTTTTACGAGAGTTTATAATGATTATGTGATTGGCCGGTCAACCGATTTTCCGATCGTGACGATGTCGGAAGTCGAAGAAAGTTTCGTAGTCGGCGAAAAGACGCGGACAAAAGAAGGAAATATAAAACCGAAGGAAATGCCGGATTGGTGGCGTTGGAACAATTACGGTATCGCCTTGCTTGACCAGAAACAATTTCCGCAGGCGGCCGATGCATTTGACGAAGTGATCGGTTTTAAGAACGAATACCGTCCCGTTGCATACACGAACAAGGCACTCGCTCTGATGCAGATGGGCGGCTGGCCGGAAGCCGATAAACTGATTGATAAAACGCTTGAATTACAGGCGGATAATTATCGTTCGATCTTTCAAAAAGGGAGAATCAACCGCGTTTTCAGTAAACTCGATGAAGCCGAAGCCAACTTCAAAAAGGTTCTGGAAAAATATCCGAACGACCGGCTGACGCTTCAGCAACTCGGTGAACTTGCCAAAATAAAAAGCGAAACGGTTGACGCCGGAAAACGCCCCGAACAGCTGGAGATCGCCCGTGGCTTCTATGAGAAAATTCTTGAGATAGACCCCGAGGATCTATCGGCAAACTATAATCTGATGCTGATCTATCAAAAGATCGGCTTACGGGAAAAAGCAAAGGAAAGATCGCAAATTTTCCGCGATTTGAAGGACGACCCGCAGGCCGCCCCGATCGCCAACAGCTTTTTGCAGAAATACTGGGATGTCGGCAATGAAAGTTTGCCCTATCACACACACGATCTATTGCCGTTTCAGGAAATCTGGCAAAAAGAAAAATATCTGTCCATCGGTGAAATAGACTGGTCGAATCTGAGCAATTTCAAACCCGATAATCTGCTTGGAGAATAGGCCGGCGGTTACAAAATTCGAAAAAAAACAAAAATCTTTGGAAATGATCTTAAAATTCCGCATTTTGAATACTGAAATGAAATCTCTGATTTTGAATTTAATCTGTCTACACTTATTTTTTGTAATTTCTGTCTGTGCTCAGACACCGCCGCCGCCCGGGCAGACCGGAAAATCGTATTCGACGGAAAATATCAAACGTCCGGCGACCACCGCCAGGCAATATCCATCACCCGTTGTTTTTACGGACATTACAGCTCTCACAAAAATAAATTTCCGGCATCAGGCTTCCGCAACGCCGGTAAAATATCTGCCCGAAACGATGGGAGCCGGAGTCGGTCTGATTGACGTCAATAATGACGGACTGCTCGATATTTTTTTTACGAACGGAGCCTTGATCGAAGAAGATATGGCCAGGGATTCCGAAATGAAAAAAATAAACGAAAAATACTGG
>JBGTRS010000036.1:2858-16052 GCA_041940665.1 Pyrinomonadaceae bacterium
CTCTTTTGAAGACATTACCCAAAAAGCCGGAGTCAAAGGAATCGGCTATTCATTCGGTGTCGCCGTCGGTGATTTTGACCGTGACGGCTTTCAGGATTTGTTGGTAACTCATTTCGGCGGAGCGGTACTTTTTCGGAATACGGGAAATGAAACGTTTGAGGATGTTTCCGAAAAAGCCGGTATAAATGTTGACGGTTGGGGAACGTCGGCCGGTTTTTTTGATTTTGATAAAGACGGACGGTTGGATATTTTTATTGCCCGTTATGTCGTCTGGGATTTTGAAAAGGGAAAAATCTTCTGCGGTGACACGCGGCCCGGCTTTCGGGCCTATTGTCATCCCGATAATTTTCAAACGACATCGTCGGTTTTGCTGAGACAGAACGAGAAAGGTGTGTTCGAAGATGTGTCGGAAAAATCAGGCATCAAAAAAGCCAAAGGCAAGGCACTCGGCGTAGATTTCGCGGATTTTGACAATGACGGCTGGACGGATATATTTGTCGCAAACGACAATTTCGAACAGCAGTTATTTAAGAATAACCGCGACGGAACCTTTGAAGAACTGGCTCTTCCCGCCGGCGTCGCTTATGATGAACGGGGGAAAAATTTTGCCGGAATGGGTATAGATGCCGCCGATTACGACAACGACGGCAAACCGGACATAATCATTACGGCCCTTTCCAATGAAACTTACCCGCTCTACCGCAATATCGGTGATTGGGGGTTTGATTACGTTACGCAAACGAGCGGCGTGGCGGAAATTACGATCCTCGGTGCGGGGTGGGGAATAAAATTCATAGATGTCGATAACGACGGTTGGCGTGATATATTCGTCGCCCAAAGTCATGTTCTCGATACCATCGAGAAAACGACGAGTTTTCTGAAATTCAAACAAACGCCGCTGCTGATGCGAAATTCGGGCAAGAAATTTCAAAATATCTCATTTGCCGCGGGGGAAGTTTTCAGTCAGGATTTTTCCGCGAGAGGATTGGCGGTCGGCGATCTCGATAACGACGGTTTGATTGATGCGGTAATTTCGCAAACTGACGGAACGCCCTTGATTTTAAGAAATGAAGGGACGAAAAATAACTGGATCGGTTTGGATCTCCGCGGAACAAAGTCGGCTCCTAACGGCGAAGGGGCGAAAATCATCGTCACGGATGAAGAGGGAAGAAAACAGTATTTTGATGTCAGCAATTCGGGCAGCTATCTTTCAGCGAACGACCACCGGATCTTGGTCGGTCTCGGAAAAAGCAAGGCGAAAGAAATCGAGATTCGTTGGACAGGCGGCCATTTGCAGAAGATTCAAAATCCGGAAATAAATAAATATCATTTTATAAAAGAAGAAATATCAAAATGAAAAAGTGTCTGGTTTTAATAATAATTTTTACATTTTTCTCGGTCATCGGTTTTACACAGGATAAGCCGATGGGCGGTGTTTCGACGGGCGAGGCGAAAGTATATACATCCCGCCGGACGACCGGCATCGTTGAAAAGAACGCACCGAAAGTTTTTGAGGATGTGACGGCACAAACGGCCCTCCAAAATTTCAAATGCGTTTCGGGAAGCGTTGAAAAAGAATACATTCTTGAAGCGACCGCCTGCACCGTTGCGGTTTTCGATTTCGATAACGACGGCAGACCCGACATATATCTTCTGAACGGCTCGACCATCAAAGCACAGACCGGAAAGGAAAAACCGCCGAAATCTGCACTTTTCAGAAACCTCGGAAACTGGAAATTCGAGGACGTCACGGAAAAAGCCGGTGTTGCCAACGAGCGTTGGGGAATGGGCGTAACCGTTGCCGACTACAACAACGACGGCTTTGCCGATATGTTTGTCAGCAATTACGGGGTTTCCAGACTTTACAAAAATATGGGCGACGGTACGTTTACCGATGTGGCCGAAAAGACCGGCGTGGCGGTCAGGGGCTGGCACACCGGAGCGGCTTTCGGCGATTATGACAAAGACGGCAGACTCGATCTGTTCGTTCCCGCTTATATCGAATTCGATCTGAACGATCTGCCGCCGAGTCCACTCAATGCCGGCAAAGGCGGTAAGTCGGCAAACAATTTCTGCCAGTTCCGCGGTCAGCCCGTGATGTGCGGCCCCCGCGGCTTAAAGGGAGCGAAAGACCGTCTGTTTCAGCAAAAAGCGGACGGAACTTTCGCAGAGGTCGGCAGTAAGACCGGTGTCAACGATGAGGGGGATTATTACGGTTTTGCATCCGTTTTTGTAGATGTAGATGATGATAAGGATTTGGATTTACTCGTTGTCAATGACTCAACCCCGAAACAACTCTACATAAATAACGGCGACGGCACTTTTGAAGAAACGGGTTATCCTTCGGGCATCGCTCTCAATGAAAACGGACGCGAGCAGGCCGGTATGGGGTTGGGCGTCGGCGATTACGACAATGACGGACGGGTGGATTTTCACATCACGAATTTTTCCGACGATTCAAATACGCTTTACCGCAACGACGGCGACGGCAATTTTACGGACATTACATTCCAGGCCGGACTCGGTGAAACGACCATTCCTTTTCTCGGCTGGGGAACCTCTTTTTTGGATTTCGATAACGACGGCTGGAAGGATGTTCTGGTGGCCAACGGTCACGTCTATCCGATCGTTGATGATTTTCAATGGGGAACCAGTCTCGCTCAACAGCTTCTCCTTTTCAGAAACGAAAAACCCGATGAAAAATCCAACCGCATCCGGTTTGAAAAAGTTCCGGCGGCACCCGACTCGGGATTGGCTCTTTCAATAAATGTTCGCGGAATGGCCGTTGCCGATTTTGACGGCGATGGAAAACTCGATGCGGTGACGAACAATATGGACTCAACCCCGACGCTTTTGAAAAATGTTTCGGCTTCGAAAAACAACTGGCTGAAAATAAATCTGATCGGTGATGTGAAGAAGAAAACACCGCTCGATGCCGTCGGTTCGACCGTTTTTATAACGACCGGAAAAATGCGGCAACGGTATGATAAAACCAGCGGTGCGGGGTATGCTTCGCAGAATGAACAGATAATTCATATCGGTCTGGGCACAAATGAAACTATTGATGAACTCGAGATCATTTGGGCAAACGGCGAAACTGAAAAGCTGAAAATCGACAAAATAAATACCAGAGTAACGCTCGCTCAGGGCAAGGGAATCATAAAAAATTAAATTCATCATAAAAATTACAAAAAAAAGGGCGGAGTCATCCGTCTTTTTTTATAATTTTTCGGTCTAAATTTGAAAAAAAACACAAAAAGGAGTATCAATTAGTTTGTTTGTTTTTACAACAAAGTTTTTTTATTGAGTTTTTTTGAAAATAAAAATAGGTCTTATCAAATCCAAATGAAAAAGATATATTTACGCAAAGCGAAAACTCAAATTGCCCGGCCGACAAAGATTCGCGACATAAATAAGCAAATTGTTCTTAATTATGTCCGGGCTAGATCGCCGATCTCGCGTGCCGAGATTGCCCGGGAAACCGAATTGCAAAGGTCCACGGTTTCTTCGATCGTTGATGAACTGCATAACAGCGGATTGATCGAAGAGATCGGCAGCGGGGATTCGACCGGCGGGAGAAAACCAACCCTATTAAAGCTAAAAACCGGCAAAGCGGTTGCACTCGGGGTGGATGTAACTCCGCGGGTAACCCATATTGCCGTAGCCGATCTGGCCGGGGAGATCCTCGACAAAGAGACTTTTCCGACCTCTTCCAATATGGACTTTATGACCGGGCAGATTCTTGAAGGTGTCGGAAAATTTGTCGAAAAGTACGGCGAAGATCAGCTGGAGGTCGGCATCAGCGTTCCCGGAATTACTGACTTTTTGATCGGTAAAGTGCGGTATGTTCCCTACTTTGATTGGCATGACTGGCCGATCCGCGAAAAAATATCAGAATTAACGGGTTTGCCGGTTCTGATCGAAAATGACGCCAACGCGAATGCTCTGGCCGAACTTTGGTTGGGACGCGAGGAGATCAGAAAAACGAGTGATTTTATCGTCGTCATGGTGGCCGAAGGGATCGGCACGGGAATCGTTTTCGACGGTCAGATCTATCGCGGAGAGAAGGGCGCCGCCGGAGAGTTCGGCCATATGATCGTCGGCGAGGAGGCACCTGTTAAATGCTCTTGCGGCAGTGGAAAATGCTGGGAAGCACATTCATCGGAAAAAGCCGTCATTGCCAGATTTCAGGCTCTGGTTGGCGAGAGTGCCAAAAACGTGGATGTCAATCAGATCTTCGATCTGGCGGTTCGCGGCGAGGAAAATGCCGTCCGGGTTCTCAGAGAAACGGCCCATTATCTGGGAATCGGAATCGCCAACTTGATCGTCGGACTCAGTCCGCAGGCGGTCATCGTCAGCGGAAGAATCACGCGGGCGTGGGATCTGATTTCCGATGAATTGAAAACGATCGCTCAACGGAGCATCCGCAGTGATCTTTCGCAAGCAAATCTGATCTCCTCCACGCTCGGGGATTATCCGACTTTGATGGGAGCTCTGAGCCTTGTTCTGGCGAGAAAATTTGCATCGGCAAACTAAATTTTAACTTTTTGTTTGGTGATTTTGGCTGAATATGTTAATTTCTTTATTATTCACTTTGTTTGCTTTCTGAACAAAGTTGATTTATAGTCATATATATCCAGCAATAACAATTTGATAAATAAAATTTTGAGCCTGAAATTTAGGATTCAATCCCGGAAGGGAACCGGAGTTTGATAATTTCCGTAAAAATTCAGTCAAAAAAAGCTAGAGGTCTTGACGGATTTTTTTCGGTGAGCAGTCAGATTCCTTTGAAATAAAACTACAAGCGGTAAGAGCAAAACTAAAATTTTAGGGGAAAGCTATCAAATGGCTTTACTCGAGAGAGGTCTGAAGAATATGTCTGAGTTTATTAGAATAACAAAGCTAATGAAGATGCTGACAGTTTCGGTTGTCGTCTTGTTTGCTTTGGCGGTTTCGGCATTTGCACAAACCAATAAAGGAACAATTTCGGGAACTGTGACGGATCCTCAGGGAGCGGTCGTGGCTGATGCCAATGTGACGGCAACAAATAAAGCGACGGGAGTTTCACGGCAGACAACTTCAAATGAAGCAGGTGTCTATGAAATTCCGCTCCTTGATGTCGGTACTTATACAATAACCATTACAAAAGACGGCTTTCGGACGGTTAGACGTGAAAACATCACTTTGCAGACGAGACAGGAGGCACGGGTTGACGTCCAACTCGAACTTGGTGAATTGACCAATGAAGTGATCGTGACGTCCGAACCGCCTCTGGTCGAAACGGAAACGAGTGAGCGGGGAAGCGTTATAACGGGTCGCGAAGTGACGGAACTGCCGTTATCCGGACGAAACTTTACTCAACTGGCCACATTAACGCCGGGGGTCGTCCGTTCAACCAATGCCGGAGTCGGAGCAAGTCCCGAAGCACGTGCGTTCAATAACGGCGATGCCCGGGCGGGAACCGGCAAGCGGAAACGAGAACGGCAACACCGAAACGTCACGGTTTAGCCGTTCCGGAGGAGCAAATATCTCCGCCAACGGACAAAGACCGACAAACAATAACTTCTCATTGGACGGCGTTGACAACAACGAGCCGCAATTCGGCACGATCGGTGTTTTTCCGAACCCCGATTCGATTGCCGAGTTCAAGGTCTCGACCAGTATTCCCCCGGCAGAGGTCGGCCGGGCGGCCGGGGCGGTCGTTACGGTGACGACCAAATCGGGCGGTAACGAATTCAGCGGTTCGCTTTATTATTACGGGCAGAACACGGCACTCAATGCCTACCATCCGGTGCTCAAAACGAAGTTGGGGGAAGCATTGACGAACGGTACGAATCAGGACGGCATCAACGCCTTATTAAAACCCGTCCAGCAAATTCATGAATTCGGCGGAACCATCGGCGGGCCGATCGTCAAGGAAAGAACTTTTTTCTTTTTTGATTATTTGGGACAGCGAAACAATCTGCCGTTTCCGGCTGATACGGTCGTTCCGACGGCTGAGTCCAGAAACGGAAACTTCACAGATTTTCCGCAAATTTTCAATCCGTTTACCGGACAGGCGTTTGCCAATAATGTCATTCCGCAGAGTATGATCGATCCGGTCGGAGCGGCTTATTTGAATTCCTATCCGCTGCCGACCCGCACGGGGATTTTCAATCCCGGAAAATTCTGCTGTAGCGGCCAGGCCAACTTTTTTACCCAACGGGCAAATGAGGAAGTAATAGACAACTACCGCGTCCGGATAGACCACCGGTTTAACGATAAAAACTTCATCAACGGAAGTTTCAACGAACAGAGATTAAATACGGTGCGGGCGAATCTGCTTCCCGGCAACATCCCGACGGCGGGTTTCGGAGCCGGTGAAGAACGCGGCAACACGAGAGCGATCACGATCAATGACATCCACACATTTAAGCCGAACCTTTTGAATGAATTCAGATTCGGATTTACCCAAATTCAGATCTCGATCTTCAACTGCGGTGTCGGCGGTGCCTGTGGTGTCAGCCCGACCTTTGCTCAGGACATCGGCATTCCGAACGCGAATGACGGTTCGCTCGAAGCCTCGGGCGGTGCTTTGATCGGAAATTTTGAAACCGGTTTTACCGAATTTACCGGTGACGGCGGTTTGTTCCAGGTCAAAAGTAAAAACCCGTATTTTGCCGATACGGTTACCTTCATCAAAGGCAATCACACGATGAAGTTCGGCGGTGAACTCCGGCTCCGTTATTTGAATACGATTGACGGCGGACGCTCGGGCGGTTTGAAGGGACAATTTCAATACGGTAATACCGGCCCGGCAACCGGTCCGAATGCAACCTGTCCGGCTCAATCGCAAGCCCCGAACGGCGAATGTTATGTCCGTCCGGACGGAATACCCTATGGTGGTTCGGGCAACGGACAGGCCAATATTTTATTGGGGCTTCCCGCATTGTTTGTTTCAAAAGGACAGGTTTTCGGCGGACCTTTTGATCTTCGATCACAAGAATGGGGATTTTTTGTTCAGGATGACTGGAAGGTCAATGACCGTTTAACCTTAAATCTGGGTTTGCGGTATGACATCTTTACGCCGTATAGCGAAGCCAATGGCCGGTTTAGCCTGTTCAATATCGCTCAAAGACAAGTTGAAGTTGCTTCGGGCAGTGGAGATAGTCTGGTTGAAACAGATCTGAATAATTTCGGGCCGCGAATCGGATTTGCCTACGCATTGAATAACGAAAAAACTTTGGTTCTGCGGGGCGGTTACGGTTTGCTCTACACACTGGACGGGGTTGATTACCCGCCGGGAATCAGAAATGCACCGTTTACCAACAGTGTTGGGTTCAACCAAAACGGAAACAGATGCAATAACGGAATGAATTGTGATCCGACGGCACCCGTCTTTACAATGGCCTCGGGACCGCCGACCGTTCCGCAAAATATCGATCCGGCCAACATACCGCAAAGTTTTGCAGTATTTGCGGTTGATGAGAAGCAGAAGGTCGGTTATGTTCATCAGTATCAGGTCAGTGTTCAATATCAATTTGCGAATGATTATTCAATTGATATCGGATTTGTCGGAAACCGTTCGAGAAATCTGCTCTATGCAAATAATATCGGGAGCGGCGGAACGGCAGAAGCCCTGAATTCGAATGGTGACTTTTTAGGAAATGCGACCATTTACACAAACGGGGCGTCCGCGGAATATGATTCGCTTCAGGTCCAGCTTCAAAAGAGACTGTCGAACAACTTCCAGGGTCAGCTGTCTTATACATTCAGCCGTGCCAGAGATAATTCGACCGGAATTTTCAACGGTCTGGGCGATCAGCGGCAGAGCCGTTCGGGACCGATCAATCCATTCGACCTAAGTGCCGATTGGGGAACATCATCGTTGAGCGTTCCGCATCTGCTATCGGGCAATGTCATCATTGATCTGCCATTCGGTCAGGGACAGAGATATCTGAACGAAGGCGGTGTTTTGAACAAATTCGTCGGCGGCTGGCAGATGAACTGGATCGTGACGGCCCGTTCCGGCTTGCCGTTCAGCGTCGTGACGGATTTTGACGGATTGGGACGGCCGTCCCTCGTCGGCGATCCGTTCTCGAATGTTCCGGCCGGCAAATACATAAATCCGGCGGCATTCAGTACTACGCAGAACATTTCGTCGGTGACGAATCCGGCCGGCAACACGATCAGATTCGGTGATCTGGAAAGAAACGCTTTCCGCGGACCGAGCCTGTTATTTGCCGATATGTCTTTGTTTAAGAACACTTCGATCAACGAGAAATTTAGGGTTCAGTTCGGCGTAGAGTTTTACAACGTGTTCAATCGTTTGAACTTTACGGTTCCCAACAACAACCTGGGTAATGCGGCATCACCCAACGGTGATTTCGGCGAGATCAAATTCAACGCCTATCCGGGGCGGGTAATTCAATATCGTCTGAAATTATTGTTCTAAATTTGAAAACTGGAACTATGAAGTTCTAAAGCAAATAGGCTTCGGGTAAAAATTTGCTCGAAGCCTTTTTTTCCTTATCAAATCATTTTGAGGGACATCTTTTGTTACAATATGTTCATATAAAAAAAAGATTTTCGAGGATATGAAGTATTTTGTAATAATTATAACTCTGACGTCGTTTGTCGTATCCAATGGTCAGACAAACGCGACCTCCGCTTTGTCCGGCGATCAAAGGCGTTCTCATGTCGAAAGATTCAGCACGCCCGAAGCCCGAGCCGCCCGATCCGAAAAAGATCTGTCGGAAAAACTTTCTCAAAATCCGAATGATGCCGAAAAATTAAATGAACGGGCGTTGGCCCGAACGCGTCTCCAGAAATATGCGGAAGCCTTTGAGGATCTGCGGAAAGCTTCAGCGTTAGAACCCGCAAATGCCGATTACAAAGCCAATCTGGGTTATGTTCTCTGGAAATTGGGCCGCGGACAGGAAGCCATCCTGACCGAACGCGAGGCTTTGAAACTGGACGGAAAAAATTACACGGCAAATTATCAGCTCGGCCGGTTTCTGCTCCGCACGGGCGATCGCGGATTTCTGGCGGAAGCGGTCGAAAAATTAAAAAAAGCTCTTGAAATTGATCCGCGGCAATACGAGGTGCGGTTTGAACTGATCGCCGCTTACCGCGAACTCGGCGATACGGCCGCCGCCCTCGGGCAACTGGATATTCTGCAGGATGCAAGACCATCTGACGCCCGCGTCAAATACGTCGCCGGACTACTCTTTGTTGACCGCAAGGATATGAAATCGGCGATCGAGAATTTCCGTCTGGCCGTTCAAAAGGATGCCAATCTTTACGGGGCCTGGCAGGATCTGGGTTTCGCCTATATTCAGTCAAACGATTGGGAAAACGCCGTCAACGCTTTTTCAGAACTCGTCAAACGCCAGCAGAAATCGGTCGAAGCGGCCTATCTGAACGCCCTTGCTCTCTATAATTCAAAAAAGACGGCGGAAGCGGAAACCGAAGCCCGGCGGGCGTTGCGGATAAATCCGGGATTTGCCGATGCCCACACGCTTTTAGGGATTATTTTAGCATCGAGAGGTGATAAAAATGTGGAGGCGATTGATTATCTGTCGCAGGCCGCGGCCCTTGAACCGGATAATTTTGATGCCGTCTTTTATCTTGGTCGGGTTCAATATATTTTGGGCAATTACGGCAATGCTCTGGAAAATCTGCAAACTGCGGTCAGATTAAAACCGCAGAACATCGAGGCTAGATTTTTTCTCGGAACGGTTTTGGAAAAGAACGGTGAATCCGAAAAGGCTCTCGAAGAATATCGGGAAATCGTCCGTTTGGACGAAAAATCATTTTACGGGCAGGTCGGACTCGGTGCATTACTGGTCAAACAGGGTAAACTTGAAGAGGCCGTCAACGCATTAAAGCAGGCGGTCGTTTTGGAAGAAAAAAGTTTTGAAGCAAACTGGGCGTTAGGCCGGGCCTATATTCTGCAGGAAAAATTTGAGGAAGCGGAAACGATCTTAAAGCGGGCGGTGGAGCTTCAACCAACCCGAACCGATGCCCGCTATCAGTATGCGATCGCTTTAAGGCGTCTCGGCAAAACTGAAGAAGCGAAACGCGAGTTCGAACTGGTTGAAAAATTAAACAGGGAATTCCGCGAAGGCGGAAATTAACTGGAAAGCGGAAAGCAAAAGAAAATGCGATGATGAGTGGAATTAAAAATTTCAAATTTCTGCCGAAGTATCTGACGATTTGCTTCGTCATTGCTTTTTGCTTTTCTTTCCCGGTAAAAGCACAAAATTTGCCCCCGACGGCGAAAAAGCATCTGGATGCGGCGATTCAATTTCTTGAGCAGAACAATTTCGCGGAGGCGGAAAAGTTTGCCCGTTTATCCGTCAAATCCGCTCCGAACTCGCCCGTTCCGCTGAATATTTTGGGAGTCATTCTCGATCAGCAGGGTAAGACCGAGGAGGCTTTGGGGTTATTTCAAAAATCAATCCGACTCGCCCCGCAATTTGTCTCTCCGAAAAGCAATCTCGGGAAACTTTATGCGATGCAGGGCAAGCACAGGGAAGCGGCGGAACAATTCGAAGCGGTTTTGAAGATCGAACCCGGTCATTTTCAAGCCAGATATAACCTGGCCGTCCTTTATACGGAAACTCAAAATTTTGAAAAAGCGGCGGCAAATTTTGCGGTTTTGCGAAAAGAAAAACCCGCTGATCCGCAGATCGCCTTTGCATTTTTGAGCGTAGCCTTCAAGGGCAACAAAACAGAAGAAGGTGAGGCGGCGGCCGAGTTTCTCGAAAAACTGGTCGGCAATGATCTTGATTCTCTGAAAACTCTGGCATTGACTCTGGCTCAAAATGCCCGCTACGAAAGAGCATTTCGGCTTTACGAAAAGATCAATGAACTCGAGCCGAAAAATTTCAGTACGCTCTATAATCTCGGTCTGCTTTCGGATAATCTGAAGCGTCAGGATGAAGCGATCGAGTTTCTGGCCCGGGCCGCCGACATCAAACCCGAAGCCGAAGAGGTTCATTTTCGGCTCGGCATCATCGCCACGGAAAAAGGCGATTACGCCAATGCGGCTGAAGAATTTCTCCACGCCATCGAATTAAATCCGAAAAATGATTATTACCGGTATCTTTTGGGTTTGGCTTATTTTCGTGCCGGTTTCTGGCAGGGGGCGATCGAAGCTTATACGGAGGCCATCAATTTGAAACCGACGGAAGTCGCCTATATTTTAGGCCGGGCAAATACAAATTACCGGAAGGGCGAATGGCTGGCCGCCGCCGCCGACTATGATCTGATCGCCGCGATCCAGCCCGATTACCCGAATATCAGTTACTTACGCGGTTATATGCACCGTTCGGCCGGAAATTTTGAAAAGGCACGCGAACTGCTCGAACAATTCGTAAAAGAAAAACCCGAGGATGTCGAAGGATTGGCCAGTTTGGGTTATGTCAATCTCGAGCAGGGCAGATTTGAAGAAGCCAGAAAACATCTGGAAAAACTTTTGAGTCTCGATCCGGAAAATGCTCCGGCTCTTTATGACTACGCCCGGCTCGCCATCAAACAGAAAAATTATGAAGAGGCGGTCAGACGGCTCGAACGGGTCATCAAAATAAATCAATTCAATCCGCAGGCCCATTATCAATTGTTTTTGGCTTACTCGCGGCTAAAGCTCAAGGACAAGGCGGACATTGCCCTCGCCGAATTCAAACGGCTCGACGAACTCGAACAGCAAGCCCAGCAGGAGAGAATTTTGGATGAAAGACTGCGGGCAAATAAACTCCGCGGTCAATAGGATTTTTTAAGAGGTATATATGAAAAGGACAGCAGTAATTTTATCGTTTCTTTTTTTACTTTCGGTTTTTTCTTTTGCTCAGGACGATTGGAAAACGAAAGATGTTGATAAATGGACGAAAGAGGATATAAAAACGATTCTGGAAAAATCCGATTGGGTAAAATCTCAGGAAGTCCGACTTCAGTATTCACCGACGCAGAATGTTGCCGCCGGTTCATTTTCGCCCGGCGTCGTCAATGCCGGCGGATTCTCCGGCAATTCTTCGGCCCGGGCGGCGGGTAATACAATCAATCAGGGAAGCATCCAGCCCGCCATTGATTTTACATTCACCTTGCGTCTGCGGTCTTCGATGGCCATCCGGCTGGCTCTGATCCGGCAGATGCAGCTTGAAACCGACGTCAATAAATTGAGCGAGGCGGAATTTGCCGAATATAAGAAAAAGCAGATCGGTCTGTACGAATGCCCGGCTTGTACCGATAACTATGTTCTGACGCTGACCTCAAGTTCCAGAGAGAATAAAAACTACGATGCCGTTTTCACGGCTCTGGCTCAGGCGAGACTTGAAGAGCTTAAAACCTATATTTATTTGCGAAACGATAAGGGCGAAAAACGCGAGCTGGTTCATTTCGTTCCGCCGAAAGCACCCGGCGAAGAAGCGATCTTTTTCTTCCGAAGGCTCGATGAAAACGGAAATCTTTTGTTTACCAAAGATTCCAAACATCTGATCTTCAACAGCACGAAGAATGAAGTCAGCACCGTCGCCAATTTTAAAATAAACATAACTCCGCTGATTATCGGCGAAAAGGTTGATTTTTAAGTGAATAACGATCACTTATGAAAGAAAAAAAGATTCAAAACCATAAAAAAATAATTCTACAGATTTGCCTTTCGATCATTGTCTTCGTTCCGGCTCTGTTCGCTCAAACTCCGAAGGTCGAAAAGGTCGAACCGCCGAACTGGTGGGCGAATCACACGATCAATCCGGTGCGGATTCTGGTTCGCGGCGAGAATTTCCGAAATTCTTCGGTCAGTTCGTCCGACCGGAATTTAAAGGTTTCAAACATCCGCACAAATGAAAACGGAACCTATTTTTTCTTCGATGTCGAAATTGCCGAAAATACACAGGTCGGAAAATATCAATTCGAGATTTCCGGCACAGGCGGTAAAGCATTCGTTCCGTTCGAAATCTCGCCCGAACTCGATAAAAATACGAATTTTCAGGGCATCACCAATGAGGACATAATTTATCTAATTATGCCCGACCGTTTTTCGAACGGCGACATATCCAACGACAAACCAAAAGACGCACCGCCTTCGGCCAACGATCGCAAAAATTCAAGAGCCTGGCACGGCGGAGATTTCAAAGGCGTTCAATCCAAACTTCCGTATTTAAAAGAATTAGGCGTCACGGCGATCTGGCTGACGCCCTGGTATGACAATCC
>JBGTRS010000037.1:0-15890 GCA_041940665.1 Pyrinomonadaceae bacterium
AGAAATCTATCAGCAGATCAAACACGGCAAATTGCCGATGCCCTCATTTGAAAATCAACTGACCGAAAAAGAAATAAACAGAATGGTTGAATTTATAATGTATGATCTACAGGGTAGAGAAAAACAAAGTGAACAAGGGAAAGGAAATCAAAAATGAAAATTCTAATCACAGGAGCAAGCGGTCTGGTCGGCGGGGAATTGATTCCCGTTTTAATCGCGAAGGGACACGAGATCTATAAACTTTCGCGTTCAAAGCCGGAAACCGACCACGATATTCAGTGGGATGCTTACGAGGGTTTTGAAGACGAAGAATTTGAAAAACTTAAAGGCATCGAAGCGGTCGTGCATCTGGCGGGCGAGAGTATCGCTGAAACCTGGACGGATGAGAAAAAGAAACGTATCCGAAAAAGCCGCGTCGAAGGAACAAGGACGCTGGTGGATGCCTTGAAAAAACTCGACGATCCGCCGAAAATTTTTGTTTCCGCCTCGGCCATCGGTTTTTACGGAAGCCGCGGAGACGAAATTCTGACGGAAGAAAGCGAGCCGGGCGAGGGTTTTTTGCCGGAAGTTTGTATCGAATGGGAAGCGGAAGGCGATAAAGCAAAAGAATTCGGGGCGAGGGTCGCCATCCCGCGGATCGGAGTTGTTTTATCAAAAGACGGCGGTGCGTTGGAAAAAATGCTGACGCCGTTTAAGTTCGGAGTCGGCGGAACGGTCGGAAGCGGCGAACAATGGATGTCCTGGGTGGCGATTGACGATCTCATCAAAGCTTTGGTTTTTGCAGTCGAAAACGAAAAGCTCGAAGGTGCTTTTAATGTAACTTCGCCGAATCCCGTGCGGAACGAAGAATTTACAGATACGCTCGGCAAAGTCCTCAGCCGTCCGACAATTCTGCCCGTGCCTTCGTTCGGCATCAAAATGCTCTTCGGCGAAATGGGCGAAAAACTCCTTTTAGAAGGTGCCAGAGTTTTGCCGAAAAAACTCGAGGGTTTGGGTTTTGATTTCGAATATCCGAATTTGGAAAATGCACTTCGCCACGTTTTAGAAGAATAGTTTTTATCTTCAGAGGACACAGAGAATAAGAGAAAGAATTAGTCTCTAATGAAAAATTTCGGGTTGCTTTAAAATTTCAATAAAAAGCAATTAAAAAAAATCTCTGTTCTGCTCTGTGTTCTCTGTGGCTAGAAAAATATGAAACTTTGGCTTTCAAAAAATTCCGAAGTTCCGATGCGGGAACAGCTCGTTACGCAGATCACGCTCGGAATCGCCAGCGGTGATCTGCCGACGGGCGAGAAATTGCCGAGCCGCGGCGAGATCGCCCGCCGGTTTGAAATCCACGCCAACACCGTTTCCAACGCCTATCAGGAGCTGGCCGAAAAAAATCTGATCGAATTCCGGCCGGGCAGTGGTTTTTACGTATGCGAGCCGAAAGCGGATAATGATTTTGAGAACGAACTCGATACATTGACCGCAAAATTTTTTGCTGATGCCCAAACACTCGGGTTTTCTACCGATGAGATTCAAAACGCCCTCGAAAAACATCTTGAAAATAATTCGGCCGGACACTTTCTGGTTATCGAATCGGATCGGGAACTGCGGGAGATTCTCATTGAAGAAATAAGATCGGCCACAAACAGACAGGTTGCGGGTATCGGATTTGATGAATTCAGAAACGATTTTAAAAAGTTGGAAGCGATCTTTGTCGCTTTAAGCGATGAAGAAGAAAAAATTCAATCATTTTTGCCCGCTGAAAAAAACTGTGTATTTCTAAAATCAAATTCCGTCGTTGATGCGTTGGTCGGGGAAACGAGGCCAGCCGAAGAGGAATTGATCGCGGTCGTTTCGGGTTGGAAAAATTTTCTTTTGATGGCTAAAACTATTCTGGTCGCGGCAAAAATTGATGCGGATTCGATCGTTCTGCGTCTGACGTCAGAAAAAAATTGGCAGAGAGGGTTGGAAAACGCCTCGATGATTATCTGCGATTCCCTCACGGCCAAGAAAAGTTTTCCGACCGATACAAACGTTCGTCCCTTTCCGCTTATTTCGGAATTATCAAAACAGAATCTGTGCAGGTTGATCGGAAACAATAAATGACTCGATTCAATACATTAAACGCCTTTCAAAATATACTTAAATTCAAACCCAAAATCTAAACCGTTCAAACTAAAGAACTTTTCATCGTTAATGATAAAACGGCACGGTCTTTGCTCTTTCGAAAATGCAAATTAATTTTTGAAGGAGAAAAAAATAATGCAAGACGTACAAAATATACCGAACCCGGATGTCGAACCGAACGATGCTGACGAAGAATTCGGAAGTCATTCGCAGGTCGAACAGGATTTGGATAACGACGACATCGAACAGGTTGACGATGCCGACGATATTCCGCAGGAAAGAGATGTTGATAACGGTATCGAGCAGATTCCGAATGATAAAAATGATCGAACGAGCACGGAACAAATTCCGGATGTCGGGCATCATTAAATTCGGAAAGTTTGGAGCGGCGAGCGTCCCGTTTGCCTTCGGTGCGTATACGCGAAAACGAGTTTAACGACTATGTTTCGTGTTCATTGGAAAGTTCAAAGCAAGCGGGGCGGTTTGCCGCTCCATATTTTTATTAATTTATGACGGAAATAATCGGTTGGACGAGTTCGCTAATTCTTCTGACGACAATTATCAAACAGGTTTATAAACAATGGCGGGAAGGAACGAGCGAAGGCGTTTCTGTTTGGCTGTTTATCGGTCAGATCGTCGCTTCGGTCGGTTTTGTCATATACAGCGTTCTGGTCGGAAATATTGTTTTTATTTTTACAAATTCTTTATTGGTAGTGAGTGCCGTTTTCGGTCTGGTCATCTGTCTGCGGCAAAAAGATTTTGAAAATTAATCGGTGGTTGCATTTGACAAGATTTTCATTTGTAACTACAATCGTTACAAATGGCATCGAATAGTCAATTTGCAGTAGCAGTTCATATTTTAGCGATGTTGGCACAAAAGACCGATCAGAAGGTAAAGTCCGAGTGCATCGCTGAAAGTGTCAATACAAATGCGGTCGTCATCAGAAGGCTTTTATGCAATTTACAGGACGCGAATCTGGTCGTGTCGCAAAAAGGAGCGACGGGCGGAACGTCTCTGGCAAGGCCGGCTGAGGAAATAAACCTGAATGATATTTATGAAGCGATTTCGCCGGGCGAAGTCTTTGCACTTCATCCGCGAAAGCCGAATCAGGATTGTCCGGTCGGCAAAAATATCGAGGCGGTTTTGTGCAATTTACAGAAAGATATAGACAATGCGATCAAGGAAAAACTGATCAGATATACATTGGCGGATATTCTGGGTTTTGTCGAAAAAGGCGAAGTTGTTTTAATTTGACGGAAGGAATTTCGTCTGTATTTTTAGGGAGAAGTTTGATCGTATTTGTATCAAACTAAGTTACAAAAGGGTTATAGAATGAAAAAATATATCGAACAAGGGATGGAATTTGCCGAATATATCAAGTTGATCGATGATCTCCTTCTGGAGGGAAAAACGACGGGGCCGAAGCAATCGGAGGAAATGTTCAATTACGGAAGATTGAACCGGCAGAGAATGAAACGACTCGGCAATACGGTTAGACTAAAAGAATCATTAAAAGAAAAGATCGGCAAGATCGAACGCCGGATGTTCTGGCTGATCATCACGGAAGGCTGGTGCGGCGATGCTGCTCAGAGCATTCCGGTCATCGAAAAGATCGCCCACGAAAATTCCAATATCGAAACGCTTTACGTTCTGCGGGATGAAAACCCGGAATTGATGGACAAATATCTGACGAACAATGCCCGTTCGATCCCGAAACTCATCGCACTCGATGCGGAAACTCTCGAAGAACTCGGCACCTGGGGGCCGCGACCGCAAGCGGCGATGAATTATTTTTATGAAATGCGGGAAGGCGGACTTGCAAAACACGTTATGATGGAACATCTCCAGCGTTGGTATCTGAAAGATAAAGAACGAGCGATTCAGGAAGAGTTCGAAGTTTTGCTCGATGAATGGGCTTTTAAAGGTAAGGAAGTAACTGCGGTGGTTTAAAAAAATTTTAGAGGAAGGCACAAAAAATTTATAAAAGTGGGGAGTTAAAAAAATGAGAGAATTTTGGGCAACTTGGGAACCGAAGATTTTGAGTGTTTTAAGGTTTATCATGGGGTTTTTGTTTTTATGGCACGGCACACAGAAACTTTTCGGCTTTCCGCCGTCGAGCAGGCCGGGCGGCGGCGGCGGTGAAGGTCTTTCGGCTTTTATGGCGTTTGCCGGAAGTTTGGAATTTTTCGGCGGACTTTTGATTTTGGTCGGACTTTTCACACGCTGGACGGCGTTTATTTTAAGCGGAATGATGGCGGTCGCCTACTGGATGGCACACGGCACGGAGGCATTTCTGCCGATCGTCAATCGAGGCGAATTGGCGGTCGTTTACTGCTTTGTATTTTTATATCTGTTCTTTGCCGGCGGCGGCGAATGGAGTCTGGACAATTTGTTAAGAAAAGAAGGAACGGTTGAAAATGAAAGCATATGAAATTCAGGAATTCGGAATAGATAAATTATCATTGGTTGAACGGGAAGAGCCAAAGCCTGAAGCAAATGAGGTGAAAGTGAAATTTCACGCCGCTTCATTGAATTACCGCGACCTGATGTTGATCAAGGGACTGTATAACCCGAATCAAAAACTTCCGCTCGTGCCGTTTTCCGACGGTGCCGGCGAAGTCGTCGAGGTTGGAGAAGAGGTTACGAAATTCAAAACCGGCGACCGGGTGATGCCGATCTTTATGCAGGGCTGGCAGGACGGAGCGATCGAATATAAAAAAGCGAAAACCACACTCGGCGGCGATCTCGACGGCGTTTTGCGGGAATTCGGCACTTTCAGCGAAGAAGGTCTGGTCTGTATTCCCGATCATTTGAGTTATGAGGAAGCTTCGACTCTGCCCTGTGCGGGGTTGACGGCTTTTAACGCCTTATACGAGTCGGGCGGTTTAAGACCCGATGAAACCGTGCTTTTGCAGGGCACGGGCGGAGTTTCGATCTTCGCCCTGCAGTTCGCAAGCGTTTTGGGTTGCCGCGTCATTATCACTTCTTCGAGCGACGAAAAACTCGAAAAGGCAAAGAAACTAAATGCGACTGATTTGATTAATTACAAACAAACGGAAGACTGGGACCGAAAGGTTCTGGAATTGACCGATAAACGCGGCGTTGACCATATCGTCGAAGTCGGCGGTGCGGGAACGCTCGCCAAATCTATGAAGGCGATCAAAATGGGCGGCCATATTGCGGTGATGGGCGTTCTGGCAGGCGAAGGCGATTTTAATCATATCCCGATCTTTATGAAGTCTCTGCGTCTGCACGGAATTTTTGTCGGCTCGCGGCAGATGTTCGAAGCGATGAACCAGATGCTCTGTCAGCACGAATACCTAAAGCCTGTGATAGATAAAACGTTTGCGTTCGATGAAGTCAAGGAAGCTTTGAAATATATGGAATCGGGCGAACATTTCGGGAAGATTGTGGTGAGGATTGCTTAAAAAATAGATGAAAGTTTTTACAACGCTCGGCGATGGGATTGACGCTTTGAGCTTGAAGGAAGTTTCCAAACCCGAACCGAAGGGGACGGAAATATTGGTGAAAATGCAGGCGGTTTCTTTGAATTACCGCGATCTTTTGGTTGTCAACGGGGTTGAAAGTTGGAAGCCTTCGGAGGAAAGAATCCCCGTTTCCGACGGTGTCGGCGAAGTCGTCGCAGTCGGTGAAAACGTCAGCCGTTTTCAGATCGGCGAAGGGGTTGCCGGAATTTTCCTGCCGAAATGGCTGGACGGCGATCTGAAGGCGGAAGATTATGTTACGCCGCTCGGTGGTGCGGCGGCGGACGGAGTTCTGGCGGAATATGTGATCTTTGAAGAAGATTCCTTGGTAAAAACGCCCGCCAATCTTTCGGCTGAAGAAGCGGCGGCATTGCCGGTCGCGGCAATTACGGCCTGGCACGCGGTCGCCCGGCGAAGCCGGGTTCAAGCGGGCGAAATGGTTTTGATTCAAGGCACGGGCGGCGTTTCGCTGTTTGCAACGCAGTTCGTCACAGCTTTTGGCGGAAAGCCTCTGGTCATTTCGAGCAGTGACGAAAAACTCGACAAGGCAAAAGCTTTGGGAGCGTTCGAAACGGTAAATTACAAAAAATTTCCCGAATGGGAAGAAAAAATTCTGGAATTGACCGAAGGAAAAGGCGTTGACCACGTCATCGAAGTCGTTGGCGGTGAAAACTTGAACCGATCGTTAAACGCTGTGAAATTAAGCGGAACGATCAGCTTTATCGGTCTGATCGCGGGCTTGAAAGCACCGATCAACACATATCAGTTCGTCACCAAAAACGTCACGATTCACGGCATCGAAACCGGCTCGCGGGAGATGTTCGAAGAGATGAACCGATTCATCGAGAAAAACGACATCAAGCCGGTGATTGATAAGGTTTTTGATTTTGAAGAGTTTCCCGAAGCATTGAAATATCTGGAAACGGGCAGGCATTTCGGGAAAATTGTTTTAAGAATGGAAAGCTAAAAAAATTATGCTTTTTATGATCGTCGAACATTTCAAAAATGGCGATGCAACGCCGATCTATAGAAGATTTCAGGAAAAAGGCAGACTTGCTCCCGAAGGTTTGAAATATATTTCGAGTTGGGTAGATAAGGATTTGCAAAGATGTTTTCAATTGATGGAAACGGATGATGAAAATTTGATAATGGAATGGATCGAAAATTGGAAAGATATCGTAGATTTTGAAGTTTTTCCGGTGATGACTTCAGAGGAAGCGGCGAAGGAAATTAGACCAAAATTATAAAAATTATGGACATAGTAAATCCGGAAATTCAAATCTATGCGGAAAAATATACTTCCGATGAATCGGAGATCCTACGGGAATTGCGGCGGAAGACCTTCGGCGAACGCGATGATAAACAGATGCTTTCGGGGTTTTATCAGGGACGGCTTCTGGCGATGTTTTCAAAGATGTTAAGACCGCGGCGGGTTTTAGAGATCGGAACTTATATGGGCTATTCGGCACTCTGTCTGGCGGAAGGTTTGGCGGATGGCGGGAAATTGATAACGCTCGATGTCGAGCCGGAAACGAACGAGATCGCCAGGGATTTTTGGGCGAGAACCGATCTGAACGACAAGATCGAGTCGCATTTGGGAAACGCTCTGGAGATCATTCCGGATTTGGATGAAACTTTCGACCTCGTTTTTATTGATGCCGATAAAGGTAATTATTCGAATTATTTCGATCTGGTTTTTCCGAAAATGCGGATCGGCGGTTTAATAATTGCCGATAATGTCCTGTGGAGCGGTGATGTGATAAACGCCGAACGCGGCGAAGATGTCCGCGAGTCAACCACGGCTTTGCACAATTACAACGAAAAGATAAATGCGGATGAACGGGTGAGCAATATTTTATTCGCCGTCCGCGACGGTTTGATGATTTCAAGAAAAGAAAAAGAATAAAAGTACAAAATAGAAAGTAAAAAGTAAAAAAATAATAAAAGAACAGGAGAAAAATATGGCAGAAAAAATTTATGACATTCCCGTCAAAACGATTGACGGCGAAGAAACGAATCTGGGTGAATATAAAGGCGAAGTTCTGCTTCTCGTCAATGTCGCTTCAAAATGCGGTTTGACGCCGCAGTATGAAGGTTTGCAAAGTCTCTACGAAGAATACAAGGACAAGGGGTTCGAGGTATTGGGTTTTCCGTCAAACGATTTTATGGGGCAAGAGCCGGGAACGGAAGAGGAGATCAAGGATTTTTGTAAATCCAATTATGATGTCAACTTTCCCTTGTTTTCAAAAATTCACATCAACGGCGACGAACGGCATGAACTTTATCAGCACCTGATCGAAAATCATCCCGAAACCGAAATAAATAACGGCGGTCAGATGTTGGAAAATTTGATCAAATTCGGACATAAGCATTTGAATGAAACCGATGTTCTCTGGAACTTTGAAAAGTTTCTGATCGGCAAAGACGGCGAGATCGCCGCCCGTTTTGCTCCCGATGTCACGCCGGAAGATGAACGGCTGACAAGTAAAATTGATGAAGAATTAGCAAAATAATTTATTGCCCGCGAATTTACGCGAATAATTTTTAAAAGATTTATTGGCGTTTATTCGCGTAATTAGCGGGCAATAAAAATAAACCTATGGCAGAACTAAAAACAAAAAAGAACAACGCAAGCGTCAAGGAATTCATTGATTCGATCGAAAACGAACAAAAACGCAAGGACTACCGGGAAATTTCCAAAATGATGCAGAAGGCATCCGGCAAAAATCCGAAGATGTGGGGCGATTCGATCGTCGGTTTCGGCGAATATCATTACAAATACGAATCGGGACGCGAGGGCGACTGGATGCGGATCGGTTTTTCGCCGCGAAAGCAGAACATTACGCTTTACATTATGAACGGTTTTGAAAAATACGATCAACTGATGAAAAAACTCGGCAAGCATAAGACGGGAAAGTCCTGTCTTTATATCAAGCGGCTTGAAGATGTTGACCGGGAAATTTTGAACAAGTTGATCGAAGAATCGGTCAGTTATTTTGATAAAAAATACGGGAAAAATTAGAAGAGGATTGCCTGCGAAATACACGAAAGGAACGAAAAAAGAAGGGAAAAAATTATGAGTGAAAAAAATAAAGTTTGGTTTATAATGGGAAGTTCGACCGGTTTCGGCAGATTACTGGCGGAAGAGGCTTTGGAACGCGGCTACCATGTGGTGGCAACGGCCCGGAATACGGACGATGTGAAGGATTTGGAAGAAAAATATCCTGAAACTGCTTTAGCGGTTCAACTTGATGTTACAAAGGATGCGGATGTAAAAAGTTCGGTCGAAAAAGCGGTCGAAAAATTCGGGACGATTGATATTCTGGTCAACAACGCCGGTTACGGACTCGGCGGCGGGATCGAAGAGCCTTCGTGGGAGCAGATCGAAAAGCAATATGACACGAATCTGTTTGGCGTGATCCGCGTGATGCGGGAAGTTCTGCCTCTGATGCGTCAGCAAAAAAGCGGTCACGTGATGAATGTTTCGTCCGTCGTTGGCATCACGGCGTTTCCTTCAACCGGTTTTTATGCTTCGACAAAATTTGCGATGGAGGCTTTGTCCGAATCGCTTTCAAAAGAACTCGAACATCTCGGCATCAAGGTTACGATCGTCGAACCGGGCGGATTTCGCACAGATTTTGCGGGACGTTCTTTTACCCAGCCCGCCAATCGGATCGAGGATTATATAACTTCCGAGCGGGTTGATTCGATCGGCGAATATCACAACAATCAGCCGGGCGATCCCGTTAAGGCCGTCAAAGCGATGGTTGAGGTCGCTGAACTGGAAAATCCGCCTCTGCGTCTGCCTTTGGGAGCCGATGCCGTTCAGAATATGGAGGAAAAGCTCAACGCAGTTTTGAAAAATATAGATGAAATGCGTGAAGTTGCGGTCAATACCGCCGTTGATGATTCACAAGCCGAAAGTGCGGGAAGCTAAAAAATGGAGTGGAACGCTGGGCGGCTCGTTTGCCCGTTTGATGACCGGAGCGATGCAAACGAAATAAGTTGCTTATTTGCAGATGTGAAATTTAATTTCCAACTTATTGAAAATAACACAGTCTTGAAAATTTGAAACTTTATTCTAACGCTTTCGCGTTGGTGCAAACGAGCCGTTTGCGTTCCAGTCAAATTGAATTATGGAATATGTAAACTTGGGAAAAACTCAATTGAAAGTCAGCCGTCTGGGATTCGGCGGGGCGGAGATCGGTTATCACAACGAATCGCAAGACACGGTTGATAAACTTTTGAATTCGGCGATCGATGCCGGTTTGAATTTAGTTGATACGGCCGCCGCCTATTGGACGAGCGAAAAGATGATCGGCGAGGCTTTGAAAACACGCCGTAAAGACATTGTTCTCATCTCGAAATGCGGAGCGTTGGACGGATTCACGCGTTCGGACTGGTCGAAAAAGGGAATTCTGGAAACGATTCAAAATTCTCTGAAACTGCTTCAAACGGATTATCTCGATGTCGAACAACTGCATTCCTGCGACAGCAAGATTATCAATCGCGGTGAGGTGATCGAAGCTTTGATTGTTGCCAAAGAACGCGGCTACATACGCTACGCCGGATATTCGGGCGACGGCGAAGATGCGAAAACAGCGATTGAACAGGATTTTTTCGACACCTTGCAAACTTCCGTTTCGATCGCCGATCAGGAAGCGGTCGAACTGACGATTCCGCTCGCGAAAGAAAGGGAAATGGGCGTTGTCGCCAAGCGGCCTTTAGCCAACGTAGTCTGGCGGCATTCGTCAAAACCCGATGATCCGTATCATCACGAATACTGGGACAGAATCGAGGATTTGCAATACGATTTTCTGAACGGCAACTTGTCGGAATCGGTCGCCAAAGCTTTGAGTTTTACGCTTTCGGTCGAAGGCGTTGATACGGCGATCGTCGGCACGACAAAACCGAGCCGCTGGCAGGAAAACGCCGAAATGCTCGAACAGATAGACTTTTCGGAAAAAGATTTTTCGCGAATCCGCGAACGCTGGCAGGAAATTTCAGACGGCAAGAATTGGGTCGGGCAGGTTTAGCCCTGAGATTGTTTTCCAAATTGTAGGGGCGACGGTTTATCCTCGCCCATTGAGCCGAAAGGCGAAAAAGAATTTAGCGTGTTGATTTGTTTTAATGATTATCAAATGTTGTAAAAGTGAGTGTGAATTGGAATTTTCTGAAAAGGAGGGTTTAAGGCAACCTGCTGGAAAAGAATATTTCCGCGTAACTATCAAAAGCAAGCATTTATCATCTTTCACCGATGTATATATTTTTGATCCGTTTGATTCTCATTTAGTGAGCTTTTTTGAAGATTTAGCGACAAATTGGAAAGGATTTGAGGGTGAGAAAACATGGAGTTCGTTGGAAGGTGAATTTAGTTTGGTTTGCAAATCTGACAATACAGGTCATTTTGAACTTGAAGCTAAGATAACAAATATATACGACACAATGTGTGCGAGAAAATCAATTTACATAGAATCAGGACAGCTTGAAAATATTGCATTAAAGGCGAAAAATTTTTTTAACATCTCACAGGAGTAAAAACATATGCCATATATAAACGTAAAAATTACCAAAGACGGCGTTACAAAGGAGCAAAAACGCCAGATCGTCGAGGAAATGACGAATACGCTCGTGAGTGTTCTGGATAAAAAACCCGAGCATATTCATATCGTCATTGACGAGATCGAAACGGACAATTGGGGATTTGCCGGAATGTTGACGACAGATTATAGAAAAAAAACAAACGAATAAATTATGAAAGCGATCAGAATACACGAATTTGGCGGAACGGAAAATCTTGTTATTGATGAAGTTGAAAAACCAATTCCGAAAGAGGGCGAGGTTTTGATAAAAACTTCCGCCGCCGGAATAAATTACGCCGACACGATGTTGCGTGAGGGAAATTATCTGACAAAGCCGGAATTACCCGTAACGCTCGGTTATGAAGTTGCCGGAACGATCGAAGAATTGGGCGAAGGGGCAGATACATTCCAGATCGGGCAGAGAGTTTTGGCGACGGCGGAAAAAGGCGGTTATACGGAATATGAAATAGGTTTCGGCGAAGCGACCGCACTGCTTGTTCAGGGTTTGACGGCTTTAGGACTACTTGAAGGAACAAAAGCGGGCGATTCTATACTCGTTCACGCGGCGGCAGGCGGAGTCGGAAGTTTGCTCGTCCAACTCGCCAAACATCGCGGATTAAAGGTTTTGGGAACGGCTTCGAATGAAGAAAAATTGAGGTTGGTTAAAGGACTCGGGGCGGATTTTGCGATCAATTATTCGGAAGAAGATTGGACGGAAGAAGTTTTAAACGCGACCGGACAAAACGGCGTTGATTGGATAATCGAAATGGTCGGCGGTGAGTTTGTCGCCAAAAACTTAAAAGTTCTCGCGAAACACGGCACGATGATCGTTTACGGTTCGGCAAGCGGCGAAGATTTCAAGATTTCCGTCTTAAATCTGATGTATAAAAATCACGCTGTCCGCGGCTACTGGCTGATGAACGAATCGCTCGAAAACCGCATACGTTTTACCAAAGAATTGCTTGGACATATCAAAAACGGGCAGTTGGAAATTCAAATCACCGAATTTCCGTTTGAAAAAGTAAAAGAAGCACACGAAGCGATCGAAGGAAGAAAAACGACCGGAAAAGTTGTGTTGACGATTGATTAAAAATGACTGGAACGCGAACGGCTCGTTTGCACCAATGCGTCAGCCAATGAACGGGCGTAAGTAAATTCAAGTTGAAAGTAGATTACGCTCTTTTGAGTTTTTGGAAACGCAGACAAACGAGCCGTTTGGGTTCCCGGGAAGATATGAAATTAAAAGACAAAATCGTTTTGGTTACGGGCGGTGCGAACGGTATCGGAAAAGCCTTGTGCGAAAGATTTGCGGCGGAAGGTGCGGAAAAAATATTTGTTGCCGATATTGAATTTGAAAATGCTGAAAAAGTTGCGGAATCGGTCAATGGTAAGGCTTTTAAGCTCGATGTTTCCGACGAAGAAAATTGTAAAGCGATCGTCACGGAAATTTTAGATGAAACGGGCAGAATTGATTTTGTCGCTTCAAATGCGGGAATCGGCGGCGGTGAAGGAAGTTTGGAAGTTGAAAATGAAGTCTGGCAAAAAGTTTATGAAGTAAACGTTTTGTCGCACATCTTTTTGGCGAGAGCGGTCATTCCAAAAATGATAGAAAACGGTTTCGGCGGATTTATGATCACGGCTTCGGCGGCGGGACTTCTGACGCATCCTTTATCCGCTCCATACACGGCAACGAAGCACGCGGCGGTCGCCCTGGCGGAAAGTTTGGCGATCGAATACGGCGGAAAGGGAATTTACGTTTCGTGTCTGTGTCCGCAAGGCGTTCGGACGCGCCTGATTGAAAATCCCGAATACGGCAACAACCGTTTTCTTTTGCCGGATTCAATCACGGCGGAAGAATGTGCGGATGTCGTTGTAAAAACTCTCGATGCGGAAAATTTTTTGATCTTACCGCACGCAGAGGTCGGCGAATTCATAATCAAAAAGGCGGAAAACCGGGATCGCTGGCTGCATAGTTTGAGGAAGATTCGTGAGGCGATTCTTGGTGAAAAAACTTTGAAAAAGGGAACGTAAAAAAATATGAAAATCGGAATAATCGGAGCTGGGCACATCGGCGGAACGGCGGCAAAACTTTTTGCCGAAGCGGGACACGAAATTGCGATTGCCAATTCTCGCGGAGCGGAAACTTTGAAAGATTTGGTTGAGGAAATCGGCGAAAACGCAAAGGCCGTCAGCGTTGAAGAAGCGATTGATTTCGGCGAAATTGTTTTTGTCTCGATTCCTTTCGGCAAATATAAAGAATTGCCGCGGACGGGTTTTGAAGGAAAGATCGTCATAGATTCAAACAATTATTATCCCGACCGCGACGGAGTTTTTGAAGACATCGAAGAAAACAAAATAACTTCGAGCGAACTTTTGGCAGAACATCTGAATGATGCAAATATCGTCAAAGCATTTAACACCATTTGGTTTGAGCATTTGAAAACACAGGGTAATAAAGATTTGCCGACGGAAAACCGCCGTGTCATCTTTTTATGCGGAGATGACGCGGAGGCTAAGAAAAAAGTTTCCGGATTGATCGAAGAGATCGGCTTCGGAGCCTATGACACGGGCAATCTGCGGGGCGGCGGCCAAACCCAAGCGGTCGGTTCGGCAATTTATAACCGCGATCTGACGGTCGCGGAAGTCGAGGCTGTTTTGCAGTCAAGTTATTAATCACTTAGGAAAAAATAAATGCAATTGATAATTAGTTTGTATCGTGTCGGTAGCCCGCCCGTGAGGAAGGGCTTTTAAGATAAATTGCTTGAGAAATAATTTTATCTTTACAGTTATGCATACAAGCCGCTCCCTGACGGTCGGGCTACTGACATTTTACGCTAAAATAAAACGAACAAGGGAAGGAATAATAAATTATGAGTAAATTTTTTGAAAAACTGAAAATCGGAAATTTGGAATTGGATAACCGTATAATTATGGCACCTCTGACGAGAAGCCGGGCGAATGATGAAGGCGTTCAGCCTGCCTATACGGTCGCATATTACCGGCAGAGAGCATCCGCCGGTCTGATCATCACGGAGGCGACGAATGTTTCGCCGATGGCGAAGGGCTACATCAGGACGCCCGGAATTTATACGGAAGATCAGATCGAAGCGTGGCGTGAAATTCCGAAAGCGGTTCACGCCGAGGGCGGCAAGATATATATGCAGATTTTCCATACGGGCAGAATCGCCCTACCGGATTTTTTGCCCGACGACGCTCAGCCCGTTGCTCCGAGTGCGGTCAAAGCCGAAGGAGAAAATTACACGGATGAAGGGATGAAGGATTTTGTCGAGCCGCGGGAGATGACCATTGAAGAAATAAAGGAAACCGTCAGAGATTTTGCCAAAGCGGCGAAAAACGCTGTAGAAGCGGGATTTGACGGTGTCGAACTCCATGGGGCGAACGGTTATCTCGTTCAGCAGTTTCTTTCGACCAATGTCAACAAACGCGATGACGAATACGGCGGTTCAATCGAAAACCGGGCGAGATTTTTGTTCGAGGTCTTGGACGCGATGATCGCCGAAATCGGTGCCGACCGGACGGGCTTAAGACTTTCGCCGGGCGGAGAATTCAACAATATCAAGGAGACGGACGCGGCGGAACTTTACGATTATGTCGTCAAGGAACTAAACAGCCGAAACCTTGCATACTTACATATCGGAACATTCGACCAGACCAAGAACTGGCATCCCGTTCTGCGTCCGATCTATGACGGCGTATATCTGGCCGGAGTCGGTTTTGATAAGGAGTCCGGCGAAAAAATTCTGGAAGAAAACGGTGCAGACGCCGTTGTTTACGGCAAATTACTTTTGGCCAATCCGGATCTTCCGAAACGATTCAAAGAAGATGCCAAATTAAACGATTGGGATGAATCAACGTTCTATTCGCCGGGCATTAAAGGATATATTGATTATCCGACGTTGGAAGAATCTAAGGCGGCCACAAACTAGAAATTTAACATTTTGTTTTGAGTTCACGCTTAAAATAGCAGATGATAAAAAAAAATCTACTTAAAAAAGCGTGACTCAAAACATTTTTATATAAGGGGGAAAATAATGTCTTTAAAAGAAAAACTCGAAAATATTTCAAAGGAAACGGGAAGCCAAATTCCCGATGAAGTGCAGGCCAGAATGAAACAGCAGATCGAGGAATTGAAAAGCACCGGGATCGTTGAAAATTCTCTCGGTGAAGGCGATCAGATGCCGGAATTCGAACTGCCGAACACGGAAGGCGAAATGGTTTCCTCAAAGGATTTGCTGGAGAAGGGAAATCTGGTGCTGACGTTTTTCCGCGGAGTCTGGTGACCTTACTGTAATGCGGAGCTGGAAGCTCTCGGGGAAAGCATTGATGAATTTGAAGATTTAGGTGCAACGGTTGTGGCGATCTCGCCGGAACGCAAGGAATTCTCGCGGCAGATGAAAAATAAACACGATCTTTCATTCGATATTTTGTGGGATGAAGGAAATAAACTGGCGGAAAAGTTCGGGATAAAATTTGCTTTTCCGGAATATTTAAAGGAAATCTACAAAAGTTTCGGCTCGGACTTGCAGAGATATAACGGCGATGATTCGTGGACTCTGCCGATGCCCGCCAGATTTGTGGTCGGTCAGGACGGCGAAATCAAAGCGGCGGACGTTCATCCCGATTATACGAAACGTCCCGAACCTTCAAAAACAGTTGATGATCTACGGAAGATAACGAATTAAAAAT
>JBGTRS010000038.1:0-15888 GCA_041940665.1 Pyrinomonadaceae bacterium
GTCCAAGGGAAATTCAAGAGTACCGGCGGTGGAAGTGATGGTTTCGACTCCGCTTATCCGGGACTGCATTTTGCACGAGGAAAAAACTTCGCAAATCCGTGACGCTATCTCAGCCGGAACTTCGCAATACGGAATGCAGACCTTTGATCAATCGCTTTTTTATTTATATCAGTCCGAATTAATTACTTTGGACGAGGCCCTTCGCGGTTCGACCAATCCGGATGAGTTCCGTCTGAGACTCGCCGGAATTCAGAATACTTCGGCTCAGGCTAAAGAAGAAATGGAAAAAATGAGCGGTGTCGTGCAGGTCGAGGATTTGATTACCAATGAATAAGTTGATTTGTTGATACCGAAAAAAAAAGCCGATGTTTGACATCGGCTTTTTTTATTTTAATCAAGCAATACTTCACCTTTTGCTATAATCACGGATTTTCCGCCGATGCGGACTTTTTCAACATTTCCTTTTTTGCCTGTTACATCAGCATAAATCCGGCTCGAGCGGTTCATAAAATCGCCTTGTTCGATAATGAACCGGTTCGTGTCGATTGCCCCGTGATGAATTAAATAACCTGAAAAGGAACCGGCCGCACTTCCGGTGGCGGCATCTTCGGGAATATTGTCATCGGGAGCGAAAAATCTGGCGTGAACTTTTGAATCTGATTCGAATGTTTCAAAAGTCCAGGCATAAACTCCGACTGCTCCGTATTTTAGATAAACCTCGCTTAAAAGATTTGAATTGATCCGGCAACGGCCTAAAGCTTCGAGTGATTTAACCTGTACATCCAGAGCTTTTATTCCGGTTGAAACAACCTGAATCGGTAAATTGTTTTCCGATATCAAATCATTTCTTTGCAAACCCAAACCGGCCGCCAATTTTTTGATTTCAGCTTCGTCCGAGATTATTTTATCCGCCAGAAATTCGCCCTGTGTCATAACAACCTGTGCGGGTTTTCCGTTTTGAAACTCGATCTCTACGGGTAAGATTCCCAAATTCACTTCTTGTTCAATTTGAACAGAACCATTTTCACTCTGCGGTGTGACTCCCAAATGAGCAAGTAAATTCCAGGTACCGACGACCGGATGTCCGGCCAGCGGCAGTTCCTGTCTTGGCGTGAATATCCGCAAACGACGCAGGGCTTTTTCGGAAGGTAAAACAAAAACCGTTTCCGAAAGATTCATTTCATTTGCAATAAATTGCATCTCTTCGTCAGTTATTCCTTCGGAATGCGGAAAGACGGCCAAGGGATTACCCTTAAACTTTTGGTCTGTAAACACGTCCAATTGATAAAATTCAAAATTTCGCATATCTGGAAAAAATTATTAATTGATAGAATATGACCATTATTTTATGTAGTCAACTACCGATCATATCAGTTTGGATTTAATTTTGTAACAATTTTTAGTATCTTCGATGGTTTAAAATCGAATACTTTGTAAATCATTCAGAAAATTTATTTCGAAAATCATTAAAGTTTTGAAAAATAAGCATTTTTTATACTTATTTCTTGACATCAAACCACAATGACGTGTAAATTTTAGTTTTACCTAGGGATATGATTTAAAAAAGGGAAGTTTAATCATTCAAAAAATAAAAAAACTTTTCAGGATATTTGATGAAAATCTCAATAATCGGGGCTATTTGTATTAAACAAACATCATTTTTCTATTAAAATCAGTTATTTCGCTGGCTGATTTTTTTGTTGTATAAAAAGAATTTAAGCGAAAACATATTCTAAAGATAAAATTTATTAAAATCTGTAATCATAAAAACGTAAGGAAGTTAAAACAAACTAAATGTCAAACGAAGTAAGAAAGGATGCTGAAGTAAATGTTGAAAAACAAGATTCAGTAGAGGAAAAAACAAATACAGCAGAAACTGTCGAAGCGTCGGCAGTTGAAACCGAAGTAAAAGAAACCGAAGCAGTAGACTCGAAAGAGGCGGAAACCCTGAATGTTTCCGGTTCGGATGAAACCGATACATCGGAAGAAAATCAAGAAACCGACGAAATGGATTTCGGAGCGATCCTGGAGCAATTTGAACAGGAGCAGGTTTCTTATCATGCCGGTGAATTGGTCAAAGGAAAAGTTGTCGGTGTTTCCGATCAGGGAGCATTGGTTGATTTCGGTTATAAATCCGAAGGAACTGTTCCGCTCGAAGAATTTACCAACAAAGAGAACGAGGTTACTTTAAAAGAAGGCGACGAGATCGAAGTTGTCATCAAGAGTATGGGAGCGGGCGATAATCCGCCGAGCCTTTCACTTTTTGATGCCAAACAAAGACGAGCCTGGAATGAGCTGGAAGAATCCTACAACAAACAAGAAGTTATCAATGGCCGGGTCAAATCAAAAACCAAAGGCGGTTTAAAAGTTGATGTCAACGGCGTTGAAGCATTTTTGCCCGGTTCACAGATTGATTCGCGTCCGATTCGCAATCTTGATACTTACATCGGCGAAGAGATCGAAGCCAAGGTCATCAAGTTCAGCCGTAAACGCAACAATATCGTTCTTTCGAGAAAGGTCATTACCGACGAAATTATCAACGAACAAAAAGCCGAAACTTTGGCGACGATCAAAGAAGGTTATATCGAGGAAGGAACCGTCAAGAATCTGACCGAATACGGTGCATTTGTGGACATCGGCGGGATTGACGGCTTGCTTCATGTAACGGATATGTCCTGGGGCAGACTCCATAATCCGAACGAGATGTTCAAGGTCGGCGATGTCGTACAGGTAAAAATTCTCAAGTTGGATAAGGATAAAGAAAAGGTTTCACTCGGTTACAAACAGCTTCTTCCGGATCCCTGGTCAACCGTAACGGAACTTTATCCGGTTAACTCCAAGATCAGCGGAAGAGTTTCCAGCGTTACCGAATATGGTGCGTTTGTCGAACTCGAACCCGGCGTTGAAGGTTTGGTTCATGTTACGGAAATGTCATGGTCGAAACGTTTGAAGCATCCGAAAAATCTTGTCAAAAAAGGGGATGAAGTTGAAGTTCAGGTTTTGGGCATTGACCCGGAAGAACGCCGGATCAGTCTCGGTATCAAACAACTTCAAACAAATCCCTGGGATACGATTGCGGAACGGTATCACGTCGGTTCACAAGTCCAAGGAAAGGTCAGAAACCTGACCGATTTCGGTGCTTTTGTTGAGATCGAAGAGGGTGTTGACGGACTTGTTCACGTATCTGATATTTCCTGGTCGAAAAAGATCAAGCATCCGAAAGACGTGCTTAAAAAAGGACAGGAAGTTGAAGCGGTCGTTACAAATATTGATGTTGCCGAAAGACGGCTGTCGCTGTCCATCAAGGAATTGACCCCTTCGGCTTGGGAACAGTTCACCAATGAACACAAACCCGGCGATGTCGTCAAAGGAAAAATTTCCCGGTTTGCAAGTTTCGGAGTTTTCGTCGAACTTGCTCCGGAACTCGAAGGTCTTTGCCATATTTCCGAACTTTCCGATGACCGGATCGAAAATCCCGAAAAGGAATTTGAGATCGGTCAGGAGTTGGATTTCAAGATTTTGAGAATCGAACACGATGTCGAAAAGATCGGACTTTCGCATAGAGCCGTCGGCAAAGATGATGAACCTGTTGTTGATTCAAAATCTTATTCAAGTCAGGCCAAAAGCGGAATGGCTTCGCTCGGCGAACTGGCCAAATTGAAACTTGGTCTGAGCGAAGAAGATGAAGCAAAGGATGCTTCAGCTGAAACGAAAGAAACCGAAGAGATTAAAGCAGAGGATGCCGGGGACGAAAACGCGGCATCCGAAACCGAAACTTCGGAAGAAGCCGAAGAAGTTAAAGCTGAAGAAACAGAAGAAGTTGCTTCGGATGAAGCTGAAACGGTCGAAGCTGAATCAAATGTGGAAGTAAAAGCTGAAGAGTCTTCCGAGGAAGTAAAAGCAGAAGAAGTGAAGCAGGAGGAAGTCTCTGAAGAAACCAAAGCTGAGGAAACGTCTGAAGAAGTAAAAGCCGAGGATTCAAATGAAGAACCGGCCGCCGAAACTTCCGACGAAGCCGAAGTCAAAGCAGAAACCGATTCAGATGAAACTCAAACCGAAGCAAAAGATGATTCAACCGTTGAAACTTCAACCGACAGCAATGATCCGGTCAAAGCTGAAAGTCCTGATGAATCAAAGTCGAATGATGAAATAAAAGCAGAGGAATCCGTTGAAACAAAATCGGAAAATTCGGAGGAAGACTCGGATTCCTCCGAAGCAAAAGCAAATAAAAAAGGAGCTGAAAGCTAGTCTTCTTAGAATTAAAGAAAAGATTCGGAGAAATCAAACATGACAAAAGCAGACTTGGTAGAAATTGTTGCGAAAGAAGCTGAAATGACCAAAAAGGATGTTGAGCAACTTGTGGAAATAATTTTTGAAAGTATTGTCAGCTCTTTAAATAAAGGTGAAAAAATCGAGTTACGCGGTTTCGGAAGTTTCCGCGTCCGGGAAAGAAACGCCCGCAAGGGTCGTAATCCGAAAACGGGCGAACCGGTTGATATTCCGGCAAAAAGGGTTGCGTATTTTAAACCCGGTAAAGACCTGAAAGAAATAATAAATAATTAAAGGATTTTGGATTGTGGATGTTTTATGGAGTCCTTGGCGTTATGATTACATAAAAGCGGAAAAGAAAGATACTTCGGCTGAATCCGAAAGTTGCGTTTTCTGCAAAGTATTAAAAAACTCGGCTAGCGATGAGAAAAATTTTATCATCACGCGTGCCGAGTTTAACTTTATAATCCTGAATATTTATCCCTACGTCAGCGGTCATCTAATGATCGTTCCGTTCGAACATATCGCCGATCTCGATCAGGCGGATAAAGATATAACTGATGAAATGATGGATCTGGCAAAAAAATGTCAGAGCATTCTGCGTGAAGAATACAAACCGCAGGGAATAAATTTGGGGATGAATCTCGGCAAAGCCGCCGGTGCCGGAGTTGCCGAACATTTTCATCTCCATATTTTGCCGCGTTGGGTTGGTGACGCCAATTTTATGACCGCCATCGGACAAACAAGGACAATTCCCGAATCCCTGAACACGACTTATCAAAGATTAAAAGACTATTTTAGCTGAAATGGATTTTTGGCAGGACAAAGTTGTTTTTCTGACGGGTGCTTCCAGCGGGATCGGCGAGGCACTCGCATTTGCCATGGCCGAACGCGGTGCGATTGTCGGTTTGCTGGCACGAAGAGAGGAAATGCTCAAACCGATCGCCGAAAAGATCGATTCGAGCGGCGGAACAGCCAGGTATTTCGCTTGTGATGTTACGGAAAAGGACAAATTATTTGAAGCGGCGGCAAGTTTAAGAAACGAGTTCGGCAAAATTGACATAATGATCGCCAACGCCGGAATCGGCGGCAACAACAAGGAAACCAGAACTCTCCAACCGGATGCCGTCAAAAAAGTATTTGATATAAATCTTTTGGGGTCAGCTTATTCCGTCGCGGCGGTTTTGCCCGATATGCTTGAGCGAAAAAGCGGGCAACTTGTCGCCATTTCAAGTCTTGCCGGTTTTCGCGGATTGCCGAAATCCGCCGCCTACTCGGCATCAAAAGCCGGTATGACGGCATTTTTTGAAAGCGTCAGATTAGATGTTCAGCACAAAGGCGTTGCCGTCACGATTATCCAGCCCGGATTTATCAAAACACCTCTAACGAGCGGCCGAGAGAACAAAATGCCCTTTATCATGGAACTTGAAGACTCGATCCCGCATTTTCTAAATGCGATAGAAAAAAGAAAGAAATTTGCCGCCTTTCCCTGGCAAATCGCCACATTTGTCCGTTTGGCAAGATTTTTTCCGGCGGCTCTTTACGACCGGATTGCCGGAAAGACAAAATACCGCGAATAGTTTTTGGTTGATGCTTTTGACGAAGCGTGAAAAAAATACGAAAATTCAAAAAGTTTTTTTTCATAATTTTAGCAATCATCATCCCAACCTAATCTATGGATTTAATTCAAGCGATAATTCTTGGCATAGTTCAAGGTCTGACCGAATTTATACCGATAAGTTCGACGGCTCACCTTGTTTTTGCCAGCCGTTTTACAAATCTGTATGACGGAAATCCCGAACAGATCACGGCGACGATGGCGGTCATCCAACTCGGAACATTGGCGGCGGTATTTGTGTATTTTGCTTCGGACATTTGGAATATCACCGTTTCCTTTATTCAGGATCATTTTGCATATCTGTCGGGAAACAAAAAAAGTTATTCCGGCACGCACGGTATCCGTCCGATCTGGATGTCGGATGAAGCCTGGTTGGGTTGGCTGATCGTTCTGGGTTCGATCCCGATCGCCGTGGTCGGTCTGATCTTCAAAGATACGATCGAAGGAGCATTGACCAAAAATCTTTGGATCATTTCGATTATGCTCATCTCGGTCGCTCTGCTTTTGACATTGGCCGAATTAGTCGGCAGGCAAAAAAAAGACCTCAAAGATTTGGGATTATTTGATGCAATGATCGTCGGATTTTCGCAGGTTTTGGCTTTAATGCCCGGAGCCAGCCGTTCGGGTTCGACGATCATGGGCGGACTTATTGCCGGTCTAAAGAGAGAAACAGCCGCCAGATTTTCATTTCTTTTGATGATTCCGGCCATTACGGCCAGCGGTTTGCTTGAATTGGTGGAAGCGTGGCATATTTTACCGAAAGACAGTTGGACGCCTTTGCTCGTCGGAACAATTGTTGCCGGAGTTGTCGGTTATCTTTCGATCTGGTTTTTGTTGGCGTATCTACGCCGCTATTCGACATCAATCTTTATAATTTATCGAATTATTTTAGGCGTTGTAATTCTCCTGCTTTTATATCAGGGTATAATTTCTCCGCAGGTTTAAAATGCAAAAGCGTTGGACATTTATCGAACACGATTACGATTTGATCGGCGAACTCTCAAATTTGCTGAAAATTTCGCCGATCATTGCCGCCTTACTCACCTCCCGGGGTTATACAACGGAAGAATCTGCCACAAAATTTCTCAATCCAAAATATGAAGATTTGCACGATCCGGCTCTCTTAAAAGGAATGAAGAGTGCTGTAAAACGCATTTTTCAAGCGATCGAAAGCGACGAAAAAATTCTTATCTGGGGCGATTACGATGTGGACGGAACGACCGGAACGGCCGTCTTGAGAAAGGCCCTGGAAATCCTCGGAGCAAATACCGGCTTCCACGTTCCGCACCGGTTTACCGAGGGCTACGGAATAAATATTCCCGCCCTCGAGAAGGCTAAAGAGCGAGGTTATAAACTTGTCATCAGCGTTGATTGCGGCATCACTTCATTCGAGCCGATCGCCTGGGCCAAAGAAAACGGGATTGATTTTATCGTGACAGATCATCATTTGCCGAAAGTTGAAGGTAATCCCGATGCCTTCGCCGTCATCAATCCGAATCAGAAAGGATGCGAGTACCCGGACAAACATCTCGCCGGAGTCGGTGTTGCCTTCAAACTCGCTCACGCTCTTTTAAGAGAAAAAGGAAAAGAAAATCTGGTTCCGCATTTTTTAAAAGTCGTTGCCATTGGGACGATTGCGGATATTATGAATTTGACGGGCGAAAACCGGGCGATCGTTTCCATCGGTTTAGAAGATTTGCCGCAAACCATTAATTACGGATTGAAAGCTCTGATGGAAGTTTCCGATTGCCGTTCGGAGATGACGAGTTATCACATCGGTTATCGAATCGCCCCGCGAATCAATGCGGCTGGCAGAATGGATGCCGCCAGAAACGTCGTCGAACTGCTCGAAGCCGATACTTTTGAACGTGCCAGGGAATTGGCGGAATATCTCAACGACAAAAACATCGAACGTCAAAAGGTTCAGCTCGATATTACTAAAAAAGCACTTTACGAAACCGAAGGGATTACCGATAAACATTTTATAGTCGTTTCCGGAAAAAACTGGCATCGCGGCGTGATCGGTCTGGCGGCTTCCAATATCGCCGAGAAACTATATCGTCCGACAATAGTTATTTCGATTGATGATGAAAATATGGGACACGGTTCGGCCCGCTCGATCTCCGATTATCATCTTTTGAATGGTCTGGATACGTGCAAAGATTTGTTCGTTCAATACGGCGGCCATGCGGCCGCCGCCGGTATGAAAATTCAGGCAGAAAAAATTGAGGAAGTGCGGGAAAAATTAAATAAACACGCATCCGAAAATCTGTCGGAGGAAGATTTGATACCTGAATTAAAAATTGATGCCAGAGTCTCGGCCAAAACATTGAGTCTTGATTTGGTAGAAGATTTAAAAATTCTCGAACCATACGGACAGGGTAATCCGAAGCCGGTTTTTGTCACCCAAAATTTGATTTTGACCGATGATCCGTTTGTAATGAAGGAAAAACATCTGAAATTAAAACTTGCCGACGACAGCGGAAAACAGTTTGAAGCGGTTTGGTGGGATGGAGTTGAAAAATCAACAAATATAAACCTCGGTTTGGATGCAATCGTCGAAATTGCCTACACACCGGAATCAAATACCTGGAACGGAAATACGAAACTGCAATTGAATGTTAAAGATATTAAAAATCAAATCTGAAAAGGAATTTAAGTAGAAAAACGATATAAAGATATACAATCCATAATTTTTTGAAAACTCAGACATGGCTGGTTTTGGTTGGTAAAAGTTTGATAAAAAATTAACCGGTTAAATTTACTTTCCTTAAATACTCATTTGCTTTATCGGCAATAGTTTCCGGATTATTTTCACGGATCGCATCAAAATCTACCAAATCCGTACCGACACCGACGGCAAAGGCCCCCGCTTGGAAGAAATCAGCAATTGATTCTAAATTTACGCCACCCGTCGGTATCATCTCGATGTGCGGAAAAAGTGTTTTCAAATTTTTAAGATATTTCGCTCCACCCAGTACGTCACAGGGAAAAACCTTGACGCAATCAGCACCGGCTTTATGGGCGGCTAGAATTTCTGATGGTGTTAGAGTACCTGGCAGGACGGGGACATCTTTATCCAGGCAGATTCGAACTGTTTTAGGATCAAAAGCCGGACTGACAATAAATTTCGCTCCGGCATTGATACATAATTCAGCTTGATTTTCGTCAAGAACAGTTCCCGCACCGACCAAAATATCCGAATTGGTAGAATTGAATTCATTGATCAATTCAACCGCATTAGGGACTGTCATCGTGATCTCAAAAACTTTTATTCCGCAATCTGCAAGAATATTGATTGCCTGGCGGGCTTCATCTTGTAAATTTGTGCGAATAACCGGAACAAGTTTTTCACGTTTGATTGTTTTTAATACTTCGGCTTTTGTCATTCGATGATTCTACACAAAAGATTTGATTTAGCCTATTCGATATTTTTTGGTTTTGGAAAATGTATTCATCAGCCGGGGCAGGTTTGGGTAGGTGACGGTGGTTGGATGATAAAAAGATTTAAAATACATATTTCTTATTTCATATATGTGTTTTTTTTATTGTATATTTTTCTATAATGCTCGAAATAAAAAACAAAAAAAATTGTAGTTGGGATTTGATTTCACTTGGTGAAATTCTTTTACGCTTTGATCCGGTGGATCAAAGGATTTTTAATGCCCGCAGTTTTCGGGTCTTTGACGGCGGAGCGGAATATAACGTCGCAAGAAATCTGGCAAAAGTTTTTCATCAAAAAACGGCGATTATTACCGCCCTTGCCGACAATTCGTTGGGAAGATTAGCCGAAGATTTTGCGAGGCAGGCGGGTGTTGATACATCCGAAATCCTTTGGCTGGGACACGACGGAATCGGTACAAACACACGCAACGGATTGTATTTTATCGAACGCGGCTTCGGTCTGCGTCCGCCGAATTCCTGTTACGACCGCGGCCATACGGCGGTTTCTCAATTAAAGAAAGGTGATTTCGATCAAAAAACGATTTTTAGTCAAAGTAAAACCCGTTGGTTTCACACGGGCGGAATTTTTACGGGGCTTAGCGAAACTACTCCCGTAGCCGCTTTAGAAGCAATAAAGGCGGCGAAAGAAAACGGTGCGATTGTTTCCTACGATCTCAATTACCGGCATTCGCTTTGGAAAGACCGCGGCGGAAAAAAGGCGGCAAATGAATTAAATCGTGAATTTTTGCCATTTGCTGATATAGTTTTCGGTGTAATGTCCGCAGACTTTAAACCAAGCGTTTCAGAATTTAATGAAGAAAAGTTTCATTCGGCGGCGGAAAAAATGCAAGCGGATTTTCCGAATCTGCAGATGATCGTTTCAACCCTACGCGATGTCCACAGTGCAAGTTCGCACAGTTTTGGTGCGGCTTGTTTTGCCGAAGGACAGGTCTATTCTTCACAAACATATGAGCGTGTGAATGTTTTAGACCGCGTTGGCAGCGGTGATGCTTTTGCTTCCGGTTTTATTTATGCACTTTTAGAAAATATGGCTATCAAAACCGCTCTCGAATACGGTGCGGCCAACGGAGTTCTGACCATGACAAGTATCGGCGACGGTTCAACGGCAACGCTTGAAGAAATTGAAAGTTTAATAAGCGGCGAAAGTTCCGCGGCAAAAAGATAATTTTATTGTTCCCAATTCAGTTTTAGAAAACCCGTCTTATGTTATCTAAAGGGACTGTCCGAAACTTTGCGGCATCCAGTATTTGATAAAATAATGGAAGTTTAAATTTGAATTTAATTTTTCAGAAACCGAATTGGGCAGATTTACCATCAAACCTCCAACCGATTGATAAAAACAGATCACGCTTGCTACAATTTCATTTTGAAGTCGTCGGTAAAATAAAGATTTAATGTCTGATAAAGAAATAAAAAAACATAAATATAAAATTCGTGCGAAAATTCCAATGATCTTGCGGGTTTTGGCATTGAGTGGTTTGGTGCTGACGGTTTTAATAATCGGCATCGGTTTTTATTGGAACAGCGGTTATGACGAATTTCGACTGAAACCTCAGCATACTCAGCTTTCGAAGGAAGTAATCGGTGTTGTCAACGGCTACGAAAGGACCGAAACGGATTCGGGAATAAAAAAATACTTTATCAAAGCGGATAAAGCGACGACCTTTGCAGATAATCATCAGGAACTTGAAAATGTATATTTACAGGTTTTTGATGAAGATGACGTAGAAATTTCAGATAAAATTTCCGGCAATAAAGCCATATATATTCCGGCAAAGGACAATACAAAAAACTTCACGATCTATTTTGCGGGCGATGTTGATATCAAAACCCGCTACAACTTAAATATCCAAACCGAACAGATTGCTTACGACAAAGCGACCGAAATAGCAGATTCCGAAAGTCTGGTCGAATTTCAAAGAGAAAATATCTCCGGCAGATCCTTTGGAGCGGTCGTTAATATCGAAAATAAAACTCTGGATTTATTAAATGATGTCGAAGTAAATGCTTATGCGTCTGATAACGAAAAAGCTCTTTCCAAAAACAATCTTCAAAAAGCCAAACTAAAAGCGGGAAAGGCGTTCGTCGAACAAATTGCTGAAAAGATTAAATTGGAAAACGGGGTTGAAATCTATCTGACACCGAATAATCAAACCGATGGAGAATTAACTCAACCGACCGATATCAAAGCAAATCAGGCGACGGCTTATTTTACAAATAAGGAAATCAGAAAAATTGATCTGAACGGAAATGTGCGGGTGTTTCAGAAACCGACGGACATCAATAAAAGCTGGACGAAAACAAATGCAAAGCGGGCGATAGCCAATGTCGATAAAGAGTTGAAAAAACTCGAATTGTTCGAAAACGTTCAGATCGAAACTACGGCCAACGATTCCAAACCGACGAGAATTACGGCATCGAAAGCTATTTATGAAAAAGAATTGGACAGATTTGAACTCGAAAACAATGTCGAGATTTTAACGGTCGAGAATGCAAAACCGACGAAAATCACGGCCGGTAAAGCAATTTATGAACAGACTTTCGGTAAAGTTTTTCTGAGCGGTAATGCTCAGGTTTTGCAGGGCGGAGATGTCATCAAAGGAAATATAATTAACGCCGAACTGTTTCCCGACAAAAAACTTCGATATGCCCTGGCAAACGGTAACGCCTACCTCAAACAGGTAACTGCGGAAAGAACGACGGAAGTAAAAGCAAACGAATTAAACGCGGAATTTAATCAGAATCAAAAGGTACAAAAAGCAAATGCCGTCGGAAACAGCGATGTCGTTGTAATTCCCGTCAATTCAAATGAATATACAAGATTCGGAATGTCCGCACCGAAGGCGATCAATCTCGATTTCAGAAACGACGGGACTTTGAGTGATTTGAAAACCGAAGGACGTACGACGATAAAACTCAACTCGCCGAACAATTCGCCCGAATCGGCTGATAAAAAATTGACCGCTGACAAAATCTATACGGTTTTCCGCAGTAACGGCAACGAGCTGGCGAAAGCGACCGCAATCGGCGATGCGGAGTTGATCGTCGAACCGCACCGGGCTTCGCCGGGTAATTACAAGTCCGTCGCCAATGCTCCGCGTTTTGATTGTGAATTTTACGCGAAAAACAATGCCAGAAATTGTTTGGCCAAAAACAATGCGGAAGTCGTGCGGTATCCGACCGTCAATTCCAAAAGCAAGCAGACCCTTTCGGCAAACAACTTAAATGCTCTTTTTGATCAACGAACGCAGGACGTCGAACGATTTGACGCCAACGGCAGAGCGAAATTTTCCGAAGCCGACCGCAACGGGATCGCCGATCAGATTTCATATACGGCAAATGATGAATTCGTCAGACTTCGCGGCGGCGAACCGACGGTTTGGGATTCCAATGGCCGGGCCAAAGCTTCCGAAGTTGACTGGGATACAAAAAACAATAAGTCAAATTTACGTGGTAATGTCAGCACGACCTATTACAGCCAAAAACAAACGAACGGCTCGACTCCATTTACAAATGTAAGTTCGCCGGTGTTTATTACCGCTTCAAACGCAAATTTTGATCACGATGCCGAAACAGCACTCTATACAGGCAATGCAAGAGCCTGGCAGGACAAGAATTACGTGCGGGCTGAAAGATTGTTCATACAACAAAAAGATGGACAGATGTTCGCCGAGGGAAAAGTGCAAAGTATGCTGTATGACGTCAATCGAACCGTCGCCGGAAGAAAATCCAAAACACCCGTTTATGCGTCGGCTGACAGAATGCTTTTTCAGCGGAAATCAAATCTTTTGCGTTATGAAGATAATGTCGACATCAGACAGGGACAAGACCGGATCGTTGCCGGATTAGCGAACGTTTATCTGGATAAAAACAATGAGCTTTCCAAAACGGTTATCGAAAAAGATGTCGTTATCACGCAACCCAACCGACGTGCGACGGGTACCTTTGCTCAGTATAATGCGACGGATGAATCGGTGATCTTACGCGGAAATCCAGCCCAGGTCAGCGATGCCGAGAGCGGAGCATCGTCCGGCAAAGAAGTCATTGTCTATCTGAAAGAAAACCGTGTCGAGGGAAAAGGTAAAACAAATCAAAACGACACGGGCAGAATCCGCACAGTATATAAAATAAAGGACGGTAAGATTAACTAATTCAGAAACTTCATTTATAATCAAATTCGTGGAAAATAACGGTTCGGGTAACTCAGACAATTCATTAACAGCAGAAAATTTGCAGAAAACATACGGTCGTCGGCGTGTGGTTGACGATGTCAGCCTATTTGTCGAAGAGGGTGAAATTGTCGGACTACTCGGAGCGAACGGGGCGGGCAAAACCACGACATTTTATATGATGACGGGTTTGGAGCGAACCGAAAAAGGCAGTATTCATCTAAACGGAGAGGATGTTACCAAACTTCCGATGTATCTGCGGGCAAGACTCGGTTTAGGCTATTTGCCGCAGGAACCTTCGATTTTTAGAAAAATGTCGGCCGAACAAAATATACTGGCGGTTTTGGAAACGATGAAGATGCCGCGGGCCGATAGATTTGCCCGTCTGGAAGAATTACTGGAGGAATTCGGCATTACGCACGTCAGAAAAAATCGCGGTGATTCGCTTTCGGGAGGAGAAAGGCGTAGAGTAGAAATAGCCAGATGTCTAGCGACCGAACCGCAGTTTATTCTGTTGGATGAACCGTTTGCGGGAATTGATCCGATTGCGATTGACGATATCAGGGAAATTATCCTGTATCTCAAACAACAATCTATCGGAATTTTGATAACGGATCATAATGTTCGTGAAACTTTGGGAATCACCGACCGTGCATACATTATGGCGGAGGGCGAGATCTTAAGAAGCGGTGAGCCGCAGGATTTGGTCGAAGACAAAGACGTCCGCCGGCTTTATCTGGGTGAAAGATTTAAATTATAATTTTTTGCGATTTTTCACTTTTTACCGCTTTTTTGGTTATAATAAATCCAGCGTTTGGATTAAAATCATTTCAAGAACTTTTCATTTGAATTTTCATTTAAGCTATAGATGTCATCTTTAAGACTTACTCAAAAATTACAACAAAAAATGGTGTTAACGCCTCAGTTGCGTCAACGCATTGAGATGTTGCAGATGACGACTCTGGAATTGAGCGAACTTATTCAGCAGGAGATCGAAGAAAATCCGATGCTTGAAGAGGTTCAGACCGAAGACGAGATTCAGGAACTGGCTGAAAAAATTCTCGACCAAAATGCCGACGGAACGGAAGGCGATTTTGAAAATGATCAGGACTTTGACAACGAAAGATCCGATGATGATTTTGAAAAAATCGAACTGGCGGAAACATTTGAAAACGGTCATAAAGAAGAGATTTCGGATGAGACAAAATCCGCCATCGAAGATTCTGTCAATGAGGATAACGATGACGGCGATGAACCGACCGATGCCTTCGATGAAGTAGATTTTGACCGCGAGTTTCAGGAATATCTCGATCCTGGTTATAAAACGCAGGAATTTGAGTATAAAGAGGACACACCGACCTTCGAGCAGTTTTTATCAAGTTCAGAGACATTGACCGATCATCTCGAATGGCAACTGCATTTACAAAAAATTTCCGATAATGTCGAAGAAGCCGGTTATTGTATTATCGGCAACCTGGACGAATATGGACGTTTGAATGCGACCAATGAAGAGATCGCACTGATGTGTGAAGGTTCGGAAGAAACCGTGGAGGAAGCCAGACAGATCGTAATGCGGCTTGAACCGGTCGGTTGCGGCGTCAGGGATGTAAAAGAATGTCTGCTCGTTCAACTTGAAATGAACGGCGAAGGCGAATCGCTTGCCGCCGAATTGGTTGAAAACTATCTCGAAGATATTCAGCCGCACAGACTTCATCATCTTTCTAAAAAAACCGGAAAAAGCGTCGAGGATTTAGATAGGGAAATTGAAAAAATTCGCATTTTGAATCCATATCCCGGACGTGAGTATTCAACGGAAAAACCGATCTATGTCTCGCCCGAAGTCTATATCGAAAAGGTCGAAGGCGATTATGTCATCTATTTTTCCGATAACGGAAGTCCGCGACTTAGAATTAGCCAATCGTATCAACAACTTTTGAATACTGACGATACAAATAAAGAAACTAAAGATTTTATCAAGGATAAAATGCGGTCGGCGGTTGATCTTTTGAGAAACATCGAACATCGGCGGCAGACGATCTATCGCGTTGTCGAATGTATCGTCCATCGGCAGAGGGAGTTTCTGGATTACGGCGTCGAACATATCAAACCGATGATGCTCAAAGATGTCGCCGAAGACATCGGCATGCATCTTTCGACGGTCTCGAGAGTGGTCAACCGAAAATATGCACATACTCCGCAGGGCGTCATCGAGTTGCGTAGATTTTTCAGCGAAGGAATGCTTAACGAAGACGGCGAGGAAGTTTCAACCCGTATCTTAAAACTGAAGATCAAGAAAATGATCGAAGAAGAAGATTCCAAAAAACCTCTGACTGATGATAAAATTGCAAAACTTCTCGGCAAAGACGG
>JBGTRS010000039.1:0-15495 GCA_041940665.1 Pyrinomonadaceae bacterium
CTGGTATCTTTGATGCAGTTCCCAGATTTTTTCCGAGCGGACATACCATACGCCCGCCGGTTCGCTGTAAACGATCTGATCTTCATATTTTTTCAGAAAATCTTTGTACGGTGAATTGTTTTCCTTGCCGGGAGGAATTGACTTCAGAGCAAGGTTGAGAAACTTCAGGCGTTTCAAACGCAGATCGCCGCCGACTTCGTATGTTTTAGCTTCGTCCGCCGCCCGCGGCAGAAATTCAAAAATCTCTTTGGCCGTTTCAAAAGGAACTGTTTTTCGCTGGAAGTATTTATCAACAATTTGCTGATAGATGATGCCGGGTTCTTTAGCGTCGAAGGCGACCGTGATGGAATTCGAGATCCAACCCGTTTCGGCTTCTTCATTCTCCTTCGGCCCGCTTAATTGAATTTTGCTCCAACCGTTTTTTTCCTCTAAAACGGTAAAGCGGGTGCCGATGGTTGATTCTTTCAGGATTTCCGATTGCAAATTCGGTTCGCTCCGGATTCTTCCCTTTGTGACGGCGACGACTATCTGTTGCGGGTCTTCGACCTTTGTTCCGTTATTTTGATAAATGGATGCAAAATGAAAATTTGCAAAAACCAGAACGCTAATAAAAACAAAAATGCCTCGGGTAAAATTTCTCATTTCTTTTCTCTCCGGACCGGAAGATTCATTTACTTTTTTCATTTTCGGCTAACAACGCTTCGGCGTTTCGCTTTAGTCCCGTGATCTTTGTTCTTTTAATTGCACTTCGGCGAAACCTACGGGCGTATTCTTCGGGGGTTAATGAAAGTATTTCTTTTAAATCAGCAGTTACATTTCGGGGACGCGGTTCGAACCGGCGTTCATCGGTCGGCTTTTCAAAGCGATTCCACGGACAGACATCCTGACAAATATCGCAACCGTAAAGCCAGCCGTTCAGGTTTTCGGAAATTTCAAATGGAAGTTTCGGGGAACGCAGTTCAATAGTAGCGTATGATAAACACGCTTTTGAGTCAACCAAAAATTCCTCGACGATCGCATTTGTCGGACAGGCATCAAGGCAGGCCGTGCAGGTGCCGCAATGATTTTCGACCAGTTCCGTTTCGTATTCGAGTTCGAGATTCAGCAAGATCTCGCCGATAAAAACCCACGATCCGAACTCTTTTGTAATGACATTGGAATGTTTGCCGAGCCAGCCAAGTCCCGCCCGGACCGCCCAGGCTTTATCCATCATCGGTGCGGTGTCAACGCAGACTTTCCCTTTCGCTTCGGGAATTTCCGTCTGAATCCAGCCGAATAACTGCCAGAGTTTTTCTTTGACGACATCGTGATAATCATCGCCCCAGGCATACCGCGAGATCTTTCCCTTTGCCGTATCTTCCTCGTGTTCGTGCGGCGTGTAGTAATTCAAAGCGACAACGACGATTGATCTCGCTTCCGGGAAAAGTTTCCGCGGGTCGGAACGCATTTCGGGATCGCGTTCCATCCAACGCATCTCGCCGTGAAAATCCGTTTCAAGCCATTCTTTGAGATGTTCGCCTTCGGTTTCCAGTTTTTCCGCTTTGGCAATGCCGACTTTATGAAAGCCGATTTCCAATGCCTTTTGTTTGATTCGATTGGTTAATTCTGAATTCATTTCGGATTTTTTCAACGCAAAGTCGCTAAGTCCGCGAAGACGCAAAGAAGAAAATTTCTTAAAAAACCATTGCGTCTTGGCAACTTTGCGGCTTTGCGTTAAAAATCTTCACACTTAAAAAATCTCCGCGATCATACAACGCACCGAACCGCCGCCGCATTTTTCGATTATATCAATATCAATTGAAACGATCTTTGCAAAGGATTCGAGTTTGGCGGTTTGTTTATGATTCAAAGATTTTTCAGCAGTCTTACTCATCACCAGAAATTTTTTGCCCGATCCGTTTTTGAGTAAAAGCATATTTCCGGCAAAAGCATTCATCTGCTCGAAGGAAATTTCAACGATCTCCTTATTTGTTCGATGCAGACTTTCGACGAGAAGCTTTTTTTCATTCTCATCCGTAATGCTTTCCAGACAGACGACCGCAAATCTGTCACCGAGACACATCATCACATTCGTGTGATAGATCGCCTTGCCGTTTTCATCCGACGAATGAAATTTGACGATGTTAAAATCCAGAACCTGTGCCCAGGCATTTAAGACATCCTCATCGGTTCTGGAGGAAATCGAAGCGTAGGCGATCTTATTCTCACGGTCTAAAACCAGACTTCCCGTGCCTTCCAAAAATTTGTTTTCCGTTTCGTAACTGGAAAGATCAACCACCCGCGTCAGGGAAATCCGTTTTTTTATTTTGCTGATGATCTGCGGATTCCGCTCAAATCGTCTCGCCTCGGCTTCCATCGGATACAGACAGAGCGTGCCGTCCGTGTGCGTCGAAAACCAATTGTTCGGAAAAACCGCATCGGGCGTGTAAGGCACTTCCGTATCTTCACAAACCAAAACTTCGATGCCGGTCTCTTTAAGCCTTGCAACCATCAGATCGAATTCCCGGACAGCCTGTTTCTGAATTTCATCTTTTGATAATTCAACTTCCTTCTGAAACGCATTGCTTTCGGCAGTCTGCGGATTGTAGCCGAATTCGACGGGACGCACCATTAAAATTTTATCAGTGATATGACTCATAAAAAAAGCAAATTTTAACATAAAAAAGGCTGAACGGTTTTTTTCAAAACCATTCAGCCGAAGTATCTGTTTTATCTAATCTTTAGAAAGTAAATTTAGCTCCGAACTGGAAGTTTCTCGAATCAAACGCGGCCGTCGGACGGCTGAAATAACGTCCGCCGTCATCGCGTTGCCCGAAAGCATTAACGGCATCAACAAACGGCGACGCCGAAGCCTGATTGAAGCGGTTGAAGATATTGAATCCCTCCGCGATCAGATCAATCCGGTATCTTTCGCCGAAGGTAAACGCTCTCGACAGTCGCAGATCAACCGAGGCGTAAGACCTCGTGATCCCTCTGTTGCGTGCCAAATTACCGATGGAAAATTCGCCGTTTGTAATCAAAGGCGTGATGCAACCGGCCGTTCCCGGTGTGCAGAGAGTTCCGTCGGGCTGAATACTCGGCCGGTCGGTCTGCGATGATTGATCATTATTCGTGTCCGTGTTCGTCAGAATGTTGAACGGACGACCGGAAGAAATTTCAATGATCGGAGCGAACGTAAAGTTCGCAAATATCTTCTTCCAGGTCGAATCAGCACTGCTCCACCCTTGCGGCGAAGCCAGCACACCGCTAAAGACGAAGCGATGCCGTTGGTCAAACAGCGAATCCGCTCTTTCTAAGTTGAAACGATTCGGGTCCTGCGGAAGCAGAAGCGTCTGCAAGTCGGATGAATCATCCAGAGAATGAGCCCAGGTATAAGATGCCAGGAATGTAAAGTTATCGGCAAAACGCCGTTTGAGTTCGACATTCAAAGCGTTATAGCTGGAGTTACCGTCCGAAACCTGAGCATTGACCGCACCGAACGGTGTAATCACTCCGGGCGTTCGAAGGCTTCCGGCGAGTTGTGAATCTAAAACGGCTTTCGTTACAGCACCGCCCGAAAGAGCCGAAGCCAAAAAGTAGTTAGGAGCGTTCGGACGGAAAAAGTTTGCGATGGCCGGAGCCACAACCCGTCCGCCCGGACATTGGGCGACCATTCCCGGAATAACCACAAAACATCCGACGCCGGTAGGCGTGCCGGGTGCGGTGGTCGCAATCGAAAAGGCGACCGCCTGTTGCGTCGTCGTCGGCAAAGCTCCGCCGAAAAACCGTTGGAAATTTTGAATTTGCAGAGCGGTATTCGGCGTATTCAAATCCGTCGGATGCGGCAGATGTCTGGCACCGACAAAAATATACTGTGCCGAAATTGCCATATCATCGGTCAACTGCTGTTGCACCGAGAAATTGGCCTGCGTTGCATAGGCATATTCAAAATCCTTACTGATCGGAAGCGAGAACGGCAAAACCGCCCCGAAACCCGTATAGGTTTGATCGTCAAACCGCTGTCTGCCGAATTGATAAACAGCCGTCGGTGCCACGCCCGGCGTAAATACACCCGGACCTTGTGCCGCACAGACAGGCGTCTGCGGTGCTCCCGGCACACAAACCGTTCCCTGAAAAACTTGCGATGCGTTCAGAAGTGCCGTTGAAGCCGGACTTCCGGCCGTCAAAACGGACTGCTGTTGTTGAGCGGCATCGGCAATATCGGAGTTAAACGAGATGGCCAAAAGCGGATGGTCGTAGAACAAACCGATCGCCCCGCGAACGACGGTTTTGCCGTTGCCGAAAAAGTCGTAGGCAAAGCCGAAACGCGGAGCCCAGTTATCCGTATCGCGGGGAATTCCCTGCTGAACATTGACGGCATCCTGAGCCGCCAGTACGTCCGCCGCCGACAGAGCGATACCCGAAAGCGGATCGGTAATTCCGACCGGAGCGATCGTATCGGTCAATTCGACATCGTAGCGGATACCGTAATTGATCGTTAATTTGGGCGTTATTCTCCAGGTGTCCTGAGCAAAGAACGCCAACGGTCTGTTTTTGATCTCACTGACCGGATTTCCGAAACCCTGAATATAGGTTGAAGGCAGGCCGAGACCATACGATTGAACCGAAGTAAAAGGAGGTAATCCGGCAAATGCCGGGTTAAGATTGGCGGCATTAAAAGGACCGAAATTGAACAAACCGGCAAAGTTTAATTCAAAGACCGCCGCCGGAATTTGAATAAAGTTCACATCGCCGCCGAATTTGAAAATATGGTCGCCGTAGATCCAGTTGATATTGTCGGCAAACTGAAAACGTCTTTCCGTGCGGTCAACCGGAGAGAAAAGTTCGCGACCGATAAATGCCGTATCGGAAATATTAAAAGCAACCGCTTCACCGTTTTGCGAGCGGAAAGTCGTATCGCGTTGTCCGAAGCTGAACTTAAATTCGTTTGTCCAGTAAGTACTGAGAATGGAATTCAACCCCACTGAAAATGAATAGTCGGTTAAATCCTGTACCCCCGTCCGGGAAAAATCGTTTTGGCCGAGCGATTGGTTTTGCGATTCGACCTGAATACCGGTCAAATCATTCGTGTTATAACCAAACCGCAATGATAATTGATGATTTTGATTAAAACTATGGTCGCCGCGGATCGAGAAAAGGTTCGAATTATCCGTAACGGGAAAAACCCTTTGCAGATCATTGAGCGGACGAAAGGCGATAAATTCTCCGTTGGAACCTGTTGTCATGGAAGGAACCGGAGCTCCCGAAAGAATAAACCGTGGCCCGATCGCTCCGGGACCGATCGGCGAGATGGCCGGACACATACTGCCGTCATTCGGACTGATCAAGGGATTTGTTCCGGTTAAAGCCGTCGTGCCGCCGCTTGACGCAAAAAAGGCATAGGCTCTGGCACCGCAGATACTATTCGGATCACCGCTGGCCACCAAAGCACCGATGATCTGTGCCTGAGCCGGAGTTATATTGTTAAAGGTTCTGGCAATCGGATTGAGTCCGGGAATGACCGGAATCGTCACCGAACCGTTTAATCGGGCATCCACATCGCTTGTAAAAAATCCCGATTCATCTCTGTCGCGTCGCTCGTATGAAGCGAAGAAAAATGTTTTTCCCTTAACGATCGGACCGCCGAAAGTTCCGCCCCATTGTGTTCGGCGAAAATCGGGTTTATCAACATCCGCCGGAGCAAAAGCGTTTCTGGCCTGAAAAGATTTATCGCGGATAAAGCCGAAGACGTTTCCGCTGAATTGATTTGTTCCGCGTTTGGTCACGACATTGACGATTCCGCCCGTCGCCCGTCCGAATTCGGGTGCGTAAGAATTCGTCGCAACCTGATATTCCTGAACGGCTTCCTGCGAAACGGTCGTGCGGGCGGCGTTGACCGAGTTATCCGTAAAGTCCGCCCCGTCAACCTGGACGAGCGTCGAACGTCCGCGTTGTCCGCCGACATTCAACCCGGAGGTCGGTGCGGGACCGATCGGGCGGCCGTTGTCGCGGCCGACCGTCGAGATCGTCAGAGCAAAACCGGTCGCACTTCTTTCATTGATCGGAAGGTTTTCGATTCGTTGTTGTTCGATGGTGTTGGAAATGGTCGAACTGGTTGTTTCGATCAGCTGCACATCGCCGACATTGACATCAACCGTAATACCCGTATCACCGATCTCCAATGGAATTTTCAGTTCGGCACGCTGACCGACGGTTAATTTTACGTCGGCGATCGAAACCGTTTTAAAGGTCGCCGCCGAAGCCGTCACCGTATATGTTCCGGGCGGCAGAGCGATGAATTGATAAACACCTTGGTCATTTGCAGTTGATGTTCTTTCAATACCCGTTGCAGAGTTTTTAACCGTGACGGTTGCCCCCGGAACAATTGCTCCGGCCGGATCAACAACCGTTCCGATCAAGTCCGCCGTACTTGCCTGTGCCTGGGCAAAAGCCGCACTGACACTTAGAAAAACAACCATTGTCAACATCAAACTTTTTTCGACAACAGCTTTAAATCGCCAAGGAAACGCTTTCATTAGTTTTTATCTCCTTAAATTTATGAAACTTAAACACACTTGAGATTCCATTAGCTTACTTTGCAATCAGCAAAGAGTTGCAAATCGGGGTAGTTTTGCGTCGGTTAATCTGCAAAATAACTGTTAAATTTAACTAATAGAATTAACTTACTGTTAGATTTGATAGCTTAAGAATTTTAATCGTAAAAAACCCTTTAGTGCAAGCAATATTTTAATTTTTTCGTGATAACTACGCTTTCGAAACTTTTTTGGTTTCAGTTTGTCGGGTCGAACGTGCCAGAATTTCTCTCGATTTTCGGCTCAAACTGAGAACAAAAATCGCCGTTTTTGCAAAACTCGGAACAAACGACAAACGCCGCATAAATGAACATATTCGCAACCTGTTTCTGAATTTCACTCTGTGTCTTCGCTTATAATTTTCGGCGATCTTTTCGAACGAGCGGGAATTTTCCGAGATCACTTCCGCCAGAATTTCCGCCGATTCCAGAGCCATCAGCATTCCGCTTCCCGTAAAAGGATCAATAAAAGCGGCAGAATCGCCGACCGTCAACAGATTTTTCGCCGGATTCAGATTCTTTACGCCGAAACCGTCAACCGAAACCGCCAGCCAATCGAACGTTTTTTCCGCTTTTTTCAGAGTTTCCCTTGCCCGCGAATTTTGAAAAATGACTTCCTTCAAAATCCTGTCCGCATCGCCGCCGAATTCTTTGACGACATCCGCCTTTATCAAAAAACAATGATTGGCAATGCCGTCTTCAACATAGCTTAAACCGCCGTAACCGCCGCGAAAAAAATATATCTCGCAACGACCTTTCGGCAGATGGACGTTTTTCAGATGAACCTTAAAGCCGACCAGTTTCGTCCTTTGTCGTTCGTCCTTCGTCCTTCGTTTTTTGTTTTCTATTCCCTTTTCTTTTTTAAAATTTAAGATTTTTGCTGCCTGAAACCTGAAACCTGAAATCTGAAATCTACTACTCCCGTTCTCCCGTTTTCCAGTTTTCCCGTTCTCCCGTTCGGCTAATCTTAATAAAATGCCAGCCCGTCCCGTCGCGTCGATCGTCAGATCGGAGAAGATTTCCCTAATTTCGCCGTTCGAATCCCGAACCTTCACGCCGCAAACCTTTTTATCTTCAGACAAAAGTCCGACTGCCTGAGTTTCTTCAAAAACTTCAACACCCGCCTCTTTGGCTTTTTCCATCAGGCGAAAATCCATCTCCGCCCGGCTTAAACCCAAAGCACCGTCAAAATTTCTTCCGAACCACTCGCTCGGCACGGAAACATTTCTGCCGTTATCCGAATAAAAGATCGTTTCGGAAATGCGGTCGCCGCCGCCCGTCAGCATCTCGTCCAGAACATCCAAATCCTGAAAATGTCCGAGGCATTCGGGCGAGATAAATTCGCCGCAGAGTTTATGACGCGGAAATTTTTCGCGTTCGATGAGGGTTACCTTAAAATCTTTTTTGGCAAGGCGGATCGCCAGACTCGTTCCGGCCGGCCCCGCCCCGACGACAACAATTTTGGATTTCGGATTTTGGATTTCGGATTTCATTTTGAAACCTAGTTTATCATTTGAATTATAAACATCCGCATTTTATTTTATTCCGCGTTCGTGTTATTCGTGTTATTCGTAGCAAAAATATTATGAAATTCATACCGCTTTCAATTCCAACACCTTTCTACGTCGGCGATGTCAATGTTTATCTGATCAAGGAAGAACCGCTTACATTGATAGATGTCGGACCGAAAACCGCCGAAGCATCCAAGACCTTGCGTGTAAAACTCAGGCAAAACGGCGTTGATTTCAGAGACGTCCGCCGCATCGTTTTAACCCACGCTCATGAAGACCATTGCGGTCTCGCCAAACAGGTCCGCGACGAAGCAAAAAATGCCGAAGTCTTTGTTCACAAATGGGAAACGGGACATCTGTTCGGCCGGCTTTCGCGTGATATTCACGAAAATATTATGAAAAAAGCGGGCGTGCCGGCGGAAGTTTTCGAAGAAATGCGGGCGACCTATGAAAAGATCAGCCTCCTCACCGATTCGCTTTCCGAAACCGACTACACCGAACTCCGCGACGAACAGGAACTCGAATTTGAAAGCGGCATGCTCAAAGTTCTGCATACGCCCGGCCATACGCCCGGCAGTTGTTCATTTATCCGCGAAGCCGACCGCACACTTGTTTGCGGCGATTGCGTTTTAAAACGCATCACGCCGAATCCGATCGTTTCGCCCGATCCCGTAAATCTGGAGAAGCGTTTCCGTTCGCTCGGCGAATATCTGGTCAGTCTCGCCCGCATCCGTTCTTTTTCGCCGACTTTGGTTCACGGCGGACACGGCGAACCGATCACGGATTTTGAAGAGATCTTCAACCGTTATGTCCGGGCGATTGACGAAAGACAAAGAAAAGTTCTCGGTTTGGTTTCAAAAAACGGCGAAACCGCCTGGGATGTCGCCCAAAAACTTTTCCCCGACGCGATTGATAAAGGCGTCCATCGCTTTCTGGCGATTTCCGAAGCGATCGCCCATCTCGATTACGCCGAAGCGGAAGGCCGGATCAATGTTGAAATAGCCGACGGTGTCGAATTTTACCGAAAGTGATTTTTTTTTACCGCAAAGACGCAGAAGGTTTTAAAGATAAATGCAGTAAATGCAAATCTCAGGTAAAAAATAACCTGTTTGTATTAAAAAATTACCATTAAATCCTCTGCGTCTTTGCGTCTCTGCGGTTTAATCCGACCTGACCGAACTCAAAATTTCCAGCAGTTCCGCCTCTTCATCTTCGAGAACGGTTCTGAGATCGATCAAAACTCTGTCTTCGAGAATCCGTGTTACGACGGGCGGGTTTGAATGCCGCAGTTTTTCCTCAAATTGATTGACCGAAAGCGTTTTGTGTTTGACCGCCAGAAGCGTCGTAACGGGCTGAACGGCGGGAGCGGAACCGCCGCCGATGACGGAATTTCCCTGCGTTATCTCAAATTTCAAATCGGGATTTTCGCCCAATTTTTCCCGTAAATTTCGGGCAAATGCCCGGGTTCGCTGTTTGAGATCGGCATTGGTCAGTGAAAGCATTCTCAATGTCGGAATTTCTTCCGTCACGGTCTCTTTACGGAAGGCTTCGAGCGTCGCTTCCAAAACGGCGTAAACCAATTTGCTGACCCGCAACGCCCGATAGAGCGGATTTTTGCGGAGGCGGACGATGACCTCGCCGCGTCCGACGATGAGACCGGCCTGGATTCCGCCGAGTAGTTTGTCGCCGCTGAAGGTAACGATGTCCGCTCCCGAAACGACCGATTGATTGATGACGGGTTCATCCCGTAAACCGTATCGGGACATATCGAATAACGCTCCGGAACCGGCATCTTCGTAAAGCAGAACATCGTTTCGATGAGCGACCTCGGCCAATTCGGTAACATTCGGCGTTGCTGTAAACCCGATGATGCGGTAGTTGGATGGATGAACCTTAACTAAAAGACGCGTGTTTTCCGTGATCGCTCTTTCGTAATCGGAAACGCGGGTTTTATTGGTCGTGCCGACCTCGACCAGAGTTGCTCCCGATTGAATCATCACGTCCGGCACGCGAAAATCCCCGCCGATCTCGACGAGTTCGCCGCGTGAAACGACCGCTTCGCCGCCTTTGCAAAGTTCGGTTAAAACCAGAACGCAAGCCGCCGCACAGTTATTGACGATCAAGGCCGCTTCCGCCCCCGTCAATTCCGCCAGCAGATGCTCGGCTCTCGCCCCGCGTTTGCCGCGTTTACCCGTTTCGATGTTGTATTCGAGATTGCAGTAACGCGAAGCGTCGAGCATCGCCTTGCGGGCCGCATCAGAAAGCGTCGAGCGTCCCAAATTCGTATGAATTATCACACCGCTCGCGTTGATGACTCTCTGCAAACCGGTATTCTGTTCCTGCCGCCAGGCGTCTTCGAGCCGCGATTCGGCTTTTCGCAAAAGATTCTCGCGTGAATAATCCGCCCGGTTCAAATCTTTTTCCGAATTTATTTCGGCGAGCAATTCTTCCCGCAGAGCGTCGGTGACGATCCTGGCCAAACCCGCCAGATGTTTGGCACCGATCTTACTGACGAGTTTGGCGGAAGTTTCGCTCCGCAGAAGCGTGTCAATCGAAGGCAAAAGCCTCAGAATTTCCGCCGGATTCGTTCTTACCTCGTTATCCATAAAAATCATTTTAACCGAAATCAAACAAAATAAGGAAAAAGTCGCACTTTATAAATTTCTTTTAAAAAGGGACTTTTGTAAGTTCCGCAAATCAAAATAAAAATCTGTAAAGAAAAATTATGGCACTTATCGGAAATTCCATTGTCCGCAAACAGCAACTAAAACAAGATAAAATTCTCGAGATCGAAGAACAGATCGAACGTCTGGAAGAAGATATCCGCCGTCTGAAAATTGATTTCACAATATTCTTTAACGGCGGGACAAGAAAACCGCCGCTCCAACAAAAAGCGAGTCTCGAAGCACGTATGAAAAGATTGACCGGTAACCGCGATCTTTCATACGCAAACCGCTACAAACTGAACAATCTGGTTTCGGGTTATACCTCTTTCCGCGAACTCTGGCGGCGTAAATTGAAAACCAAAGGCGAAGAGATTGATTAAAGTTCAGTTCGATCGCCAAAAAGGCGTGGGTTTCCATTAATTATCGGAAACCCACGCCTTTCGTATTTAATAAATCTAACCTTCCGCTCTAGACCTTTATCACGTTTTCCGCCTGAGGACCTTTTGGACCGTTTGTAACTTCAAACTCGACTTCTTGCCCCTGAATCAAAGTTTTATACCCTTCGCCGGAAATTGCACTGTAATGTACAAAAATATCCTGCTCGCCGGGCTGTTCTATAAAACCATAACCTTTTGCGTTGTTAAACCATTTAACCGTGCCTACTTCTTTCGTCATGTTTATTGTAATTCCTCCTACAAACATCAGTGAATTTAAAATTTTGAACCCCTTCCAAAAAAAGACGCTCAACAAAAAAGTTTTTAACCGGCAATCCGGTTAAAAATAAAAAATCTACGTCCGGTAAAACCCGAATATTTCAGGCTCTTTCCAAACGCAGATAGAAAAAGATATGTATAAAAACTCATTTGCAAAATAAGTAACAAATCTTAAACTGCAAGATTCTCTGGGGCTATTTGTTTCTGTTGTGTTATTTTAATGACAGATTGACGGAAAATTTACATAAATTTACGCCTCGTGTCAAGGTTTTTTTTTGTTTCAGCTGAAAAAACCTCGAAAAAATTGGATTTTAGAGCGAATTGACAGAAAAACGCTTATCAATGATGATGTTTTTGTCATTTTTCAGTAAAATCACATAATCAAAATATGATCGAATACGGCGAAAATCCAAAACTTTCTTATAACGAATATCTAAAAGTTCCCGAACTCATCAAACTGCAGGAAACTCTTTCCGATCCCGTCAGCCACGATGAACTGCTTTTTATCATCATTCATCAAACTTACGAACTCTGGTTCAAACAGATTCTGCACGAGGTGGATGCTTCGATAAAATGGCTCGATGAAGGACGGAAATTCCGGGCGAATCATTCTTTGAAAGCCGTTAATGCGATCGAAAAGGTGATCGTTACGCAGATTCATATTTTGGAAACGATGGCTCAGATCGGCTTTCTGGAATTCCGCGACAAACTAAATCCGGCGAGCGGTTTTCAATCAATGCAGTTTCGCGAACTCGAATTCGCTTCGGGAGCAAAGGATGAAAAGATCCTGAATTTCTTCAAGTTCGATGAGTTTGCCCACGCACGTCTGACCGAAAGATATAATTCTCCGACACTCGGCGATGCTTTTTGGGGATTACTCGAGAGAGAAGGTTTTGAGGTCGAAGACGCGGACGGCAAAATAAAAGCGATCGTCGAGATCTTAACGCATCCCGATACATATCCCGAACTTTTTATAATGCAGGATCTCCTTATCGAACACGACGAAAATATCGCTCTCTGGCGTTATCATCACGTCCTGATGGTAGAACGGATGCTGGGAATGAAACGCGGCACGGGCGGTTCGGAAGGCGTCGGATACTTACGAACGACTCTTTCCAAAAAATTCTTCCCCGAAATCTGGGAAGCGAGAACTTATCTTGAGATAAAAGAATAATTCGAAACGCCGGCATTAAACACGGTCTGACGTCCAAAATATTGTTAATTTTCAAAACAAAACCGAATGTTTTGTTTTAGGACACCTTTGCCGTTTTCTCACCTTTTACACTTCTTTCAATCGCTCATAAGTCTAATTAAATAAACATTTAACAATAAACCTCAGAAAAATGGCACGAATGTTGCAATTTTACAGGTTGTCCGAAAAAGGACGAATAAATTTTAGGAATTATAGATTTTTAGAAGCGAAAAAATGAACATTAAGAAGACAAGATTTATCACCGCATTTTACATAGTAGCAGTTGTCGGCTTACTATCTTTTTCCGCCATCGGCGTCTTTTTGGAACCGCAGACCACTTCGGCTTCCGGCGTTGAACTCGTCGCCCTTGATGCAAATGCAAGCAGTCAGGCCTCTCCTCAAACAGAAAGCGGAAATGAAGAACTCTCCATTTTTTCCGAAGTATTAAAATCAACTTCGCTCGATCCGAACGGAACTTTTTCACAAACCGCCATGGAAATCTTTTCGAGACTTTTCTTTGCCGTTTTGCTTTCGGTAATCCTGGCGTTTCGACCGATGAAAAATGTCCCGCTGTTTCAGCGGAATTTCCACGTTGCCCAGACGCAGATCTTGTTAGCGGTCGTCGCGGCGTCCTTGATGATGATCGTCGGCGATAACACGGCCCGGGCGTTTGCAATCTTTGCGGCGGTTTCATTGGTCAGATTCCGAACGAACGTGAAAAACCCGAAAGACATCACGGTGCTTCTCGTCAGTTTGGCGATCGGTCTGGCGGCCGGTGTCGGCTACTGGCAACTCGGTATGATCTTGTGTTTCTTTGTGATTGCTCTGCTGTGGTTTCTGGAATTGAACGAGGATGTCAAAGCCTTCCGTTCGATGCAGTTGACCGTTAAGACGCAGAACGTCAACGAAACGCAGTATCTTTTGAAAGATACTTTTGACAAACACAAACTCGATTCGGAACTGCGTCGCATTGATCTGCCGGGTGAAGAAAAGGATATCGGAAAGATCACCTATTTCCTGAACATTCCTTTAGGTTTGAGTACGGATACTTTGACCGAACAGATCATTTATACGGATTCCGCAAATGTGCAGGATGTTAAATGGGATGATAAACGCAAAGCCTTGCAGATCTATGAATAAACAATAGATAAATGTAAAGAAAACGCACTTTCAAAAATTTTTGAAAGTGCGTTTTCTTTTTTTTACAAAGATTTCAGCTATTCTCAGCTACTTTTTCCGCCTCCATCTTTTCGCCGTAATCTTTAACGAATCTTTTGATCGCCTGGAATTTCCAAAGGAACGTATAAAAATTATACTCCTTCATCTCCTTATAGATCCGGTCAAAATCCCAGCCGTATTTTTCATATCTGTAAACCGCTCCCATTGCTCCGGTGCGGTGTTTACCGGCTTTGCAATGGACGAAAAACTCCCCGATCGAAGGATCGTCCATAATCTGCCGGAACGCTTTGACCGCCTGCGGCGTCGGATATTTGCCGCCTTTCATCGGAATATGTATGTATTTCATACCCAAAGATTCGACCGCTTCCTTTTCAAACTCCTCGGCATCGTCGCGTAAATTTACGACCGTATCAATGCCGAGATCGGCCAACTGTTTAAATTGATCCTGTTCGGGTTGACCGCCGCGAAAAAACCGTGCGTCCATCCGGCCGAAATTCTTGATCTCCACTTTGGATATATCAATCTTCGGCGATTCCGTTTGGGCAAACCCGAACGCGGAAAGACTCAAAACAGCAAACACCGTCCCCAACCATAAACGAAAAACTTTTCTATTCACTTTTATTTAACACCTCTTGAGTAAATTGGATTTGTTTTAGCGAAGGGGTTTTGATTGCTATAATGTGATTTACAACAAATGTTTGGCAGATAAGACTGCCAAATACTAAACTCAGGTTGCAATTTTTTTCTGATTTAATAAAACTTTACAAAAACCAAAGAGAGGGGAAAATATGTCAAAATTCAGTTCGATCTGTATAATTCTTTTACTTCTGACCGCCGGGATTTTCGCTCAGAAAACCGCCCGGGAAGCACCGATCCGGGTGACGTTTCTGCACGTCAACGACGTCTATCAGTTTATGCCCGTTGACGGCGGCGAACGCGGCGGTTTTGCCCGGCTGCTGACGCTCAAGAAACAAGCCGTTGCCGAAAATAAAAACACGCTCTTGACGATGGGCGGCGATACGATCTCGCCTTCGGTCGAATCGAGAACCTACAAAGGAGCCCAGATGATCGACGCCTGGAACGCGATCGGTCTCGATTACGCCGTGTTCGGCAACCACGAATTCGATTTCAAAAAAGCAGATCTCTTAAAGCGTATCGAAGAATCGAAATTCACCTGGCTCGGAGCGAACATCGTTGAAGTTGATTCGGGAAAAATTTTCGCCGACACGCCACCTTTCGTCATCCGCGAATTTGAAGGTGCGAAGATCGGCATCATCGGTCTGATTCTGCCCGAAACCAAAGAGACATCCTCGATGGACGACACTCTTAAAGTAACCGATTACTGCTTGACGGCAAATATGCTCGTCAGCCGTCTGCGGATGGTCGAAAAGGTTGATGCGGTCGTCGCTCTGACGCATCTCCCCCACCGCCTGCGGACGGGCGCTGTCGAACGCGAACGCGATACTCGCGCCGAACGCGAGCGCCCGCATCGACGCGGGGATCTTGCATTAGCAGAAGCTGCAAAACAATTGGGCATCCCGATGATCATCAGCAGCCAGGCCTCGTTTCAGATGGAGCAGATTGCTGAGCGGCTCGGGAATAGTCCCAGGCTTTTTCAATTGTATTATAGTCGGTCGAAAGCGTTGTCGCAGAGTTTTATCCG
>JBGTRS010000040.1:0-15397 GCA_041940665.1 Pyrinomonadaceae bacterium
TTGGAATCGCAAGTTTGGTCGGTGGTATAATGAAAGTATGTCAACAAGGATTTGCCATGTGGCATGCCGAAATGGCCGGTGCAGTCACTTTTGGTAAGTCAATTTTTGGCCTAGGCACAGATGTGTCTCCAGCCTTGATTTCAGTTGGGTATATTGTTGGGCGAAACATTGGTATTTTGGTGGTTGGTGGCGGATTGATTTCATGGGCCGTAGCAATACCAATCTACTCTGCTATGGTTGGTTTTGAGGGAGATGCTCTTGATTCAGCTTGGAATATCTGGAATTCTAAAATCCGTTACCTCGGAGTGGGTGCTATGGTTGTGGGAGGCGTATGGTCCCTAATAAAACTATTCAAACCTCTCGTAGAGGGTGTAAAAGCCAGTCTCGATTCAGTAAAAAATCAAACGGCTGATGGAGATGTTCCGTTAGAAGAAAGAGATATGCCAATCAATTACGTTGGGATTGCATTGCTAGCATTACTGGTACCTGTTTTTCTCCTTTATTTAGATATTATTCAATCGGTCGGGATTGCTGCTTTACTTGCCATAATGATGATGGTATTCGGATTTTTATTTTCAGCAGTAGCAGCCTATATGGCGGGTGTAGTGGGGTCTTCTAATAACCCAATTTCCGGTGTAACCATTGCGACGATTTTATTTACCTCATTATTGCTATTAGCCATTTTGGGAACCGGCTCAGGAGTCGGTGCAGCCAGTGCCATCATGGTTGGTGCTGTAGTCTGCTGCGCAGCGGCCATAGGTGGAGATAATCTCCAAGACTTAAAAGCGGGTCATATTCTTGGTGCCACGCCCTGGAAACAACAGGTCATGCAAATCGTTGGAACTTTGTCCGCTGCTGTTGTGCTTGGTCTAGTTCTGGATATCCTTCATACGGCATACGTGATCGGTTCCCCTACCCTTTCCGCCCCACAGGCTACATTAATGAAATCTGTTGCCGATGGTGTATTTACAGGCAACCTTCCATGGAATTTCGTGTATATTGGAGGCGTCATTGCGGTTATGTTAATCCTGACCGATCTCAGACAGGAAAGAATGGGGTCTGATTTTCGCGTTCCTGTTCTAGCTGTGGCTGTGGGTATTTATTTACCAATTACCCTGACAGTACCCATTTTCATTGGTGGTATGATTAACCATCTTGGTAAAAAAGCTGGAGGATCGGAAGCATCTGAAAAACGGGGACTATTGATGTCATCCGGATTAATTACTGGAGAAGCTTTGATGGGTATACTTGTAGCAGTGCCCATATTCCTTACAGGGCAGAAATACTGGTGGCCACATTTCAGCGGTTTTGGATTACTTGGCCCCGCCCTTTTTATTGCAGTTATTTACTGGTTGTATACTTCCGTATCAAAAAAATAATTTCATGAAAATTTCAGACAGTTTGCTAAAAAAACTTCCCAAGGTGGAACTCCATTGCCACTTGGACGGCTGTCTTCGACTTGAAACGATTCTTGATTTGGCACAAAAGCAGAAAGTTTCACTGCCCAGTTCCAATCATGGTGATCTTAAAAAAATACTTTCCATTGGGAAAAAACGCGGTTCGCTGGAAGAATATATTGCCCGTTTTGACATTACGCTCAGTGTAATGCAAACACCAGATGCATTGAAACGAATCGCCTACGAACTCATAGCAGATGCTGCATCGGAAAACATCCGCTACATCGAAGTACGGTATTCTCCCATTTTGCATACTACTAAAGGTATGACCTTGGAAGATGCAGTAATTTCAGTTTTGGATGGGCTTAAGAAAGGTGAAGAGGATTTTGGCGTTATATCAGGGATTATCGTTTGTGGAATTAGGCATATTTCACCAGAGTCATCTCTAAAACTGGCCGATCTCTGCGTACGCTATAAAAATAAGGGTGTTGTTGGTTTTGATCTGGCTGGCGCAGAAGAAAATTATCCTGCCAAAGATCACAGAGAAGCTTTTTATATGATACTCAACCATAATATCAATGCAACTATTCATGCTGGCGAAGCCTTTGGCCCTTCATCAATCCATCAGGCTATCCATTATTGCGGTGCCCATCGGATTGGTCATGGTACTCGGCTGAGAGAAGATATAGATTTAATGAATTATGTGAATAATCATCGCATTGCACTAGAAATCTGTCTCACATCTAACTGGCACACACATTCAGTCCCTTCTCTTCAACATCACCCGATGAAGTATTATTATGACCAAGGGATCAGAGTAACACTCAATACAGATAACCGGCTTATTTCTGATACTACACTAACCAAAGAATTTGCCCTTGCCCGCGATTTATTTGGATTTACACTTCATGATTTTAGAGAAATTACAATTGTTGCTATGAAATCAGCTTTCTTACCGCACATTGCTCGGAGAGCAATGATTAAAAATATTGCTGATGAGTTTGAAACCGAATTCAAAATTTTACCAGAATATATTGAACAAAAAAAGTAGAATAAAATTAATATACACTAAACAAGTTTATATAACGACAACATCATCTGACATTCAAAATTTCATTTTTTTCTTAACCTTTTCAACTATTTTTTGGGTCCACTTCTTAATCGGTGGATAAACACTTCCCAATAGCATCAATCCTGGAATTCCAAATACCCATCCCTGAAAAATGGGAATCAGACCACCGATCAGACCGATGGTCACCAGGATAATCCCAACAACTATTTTGACTATTTTTACTACTGGTTTCATTTTCGAATTACCGCCACTTTTTCAAATGAAAATGCACCATTTTTATCATATATGGCAACGAGATAAACACCCGTTCCAACCAATTTACCAGATTGGTCTCGCCCATCCCAATAGGCTTGATAACCCTGAACTTCAGAATTAAGAATGGATCGCAAAACTTCACCACTCAAAGTCATGATTTTGATGGAACTATTATCTTTTAATCCATCCACTGTCATCGGTTTTGAACTTGGAATGCGAAATGGACTCGGAAAGATATTTACTGAATTGTATGTTTTTTTCTTTTCCGCAAAAGGAATCTTAATTACACTGACACCCTTATTTGTAGCAATATAAGCCAGCCCCTCATCCCCATCAAAAGCAACATCTTTAACATCATCCGAAAGAATAAAACTGTTGCTTTCATTCAACCCATTAATATCAGGCCAATATTCTCCATTTTCAGAAACAATATGAACGCCACTTTGAGACGTGATCCAAATATTTCCCCTAGGATCAAACCGTATCCGCGATGACTCATCAAAGGCCATGTTTGAGAAATAGGGATATATTTCACTATTCGCCGTTTTCGGCCCCGTTTGGTTGACTGGATTGGTTTCTGAAACCTGGAGATCTTTATAAATAAGTCCAGCCGGTGTTAAAATCCACAACCGGTTATTTAAAGATACATTTAGGCATAACACAGAACTATTGAATGCACCCGTGTTGATTTCTTCGGAAACCCAAATTTCATCAGTTGGACTGTAAACATCCCCAGTATATTTATACATGACCAACTGGCTTGTTGACCCTAACCAGATACGATTAAAATTATCCTCTGTTATCGCTGTCATAGATTCAGAAAGTAAATTTCCACTTTCTTCAAGTGAAAAGTTTCTCGAATTATCCTCGAAGTGAACACTGAGTGGTTTACTTTCCTGGTTTGTTGATAAAACCCAAAGATTACCATTTTTATCAAAAGTCATAGCATTAACGGTAAAAAGTGGATACTGTTCACTTTTATCTTGCAAGAGCCTTGGACTTATAAAGACGTCACGTATTTCGATGCTGGCTTTAATATCCAGTAAGAGAATCCCACCTGAACTTGACTTCTGCATTCCAAGGTAAATTGACCCATCACTGTTTTCAACTATTTCACTGACTCGTGACCCCATATTTAGATTGAGGTAATCCAAGTCTATTTGAGTTGACAAACCCAAGGTATAATTTACTGTTGATGCATTTATCCAATTTTGTTCTTTAAGAATTGAAATTCCTTTTTGGCTAGCCAAAATCATACTTTTATCTTGACCCAAATATATTATATCCGGACTATTCACGATAGGTTCGCTCCAGGCAATATGGTTAAATGTGTTACCATCAAATAATGCGAAGCCTAAACTAGTTCCTAACAGAATATTTGAATTATAATGAAATATAGAAGAAAAATGGTAACCAGCATCGGAAAATTGTTTTTCAAATTTATCATTACCAATACGATATATAACTGAATCTGAAACCGCTGTATAATTCTGGGGGCCTGCTACGGCAATGGTATGAATTATATTGAACTCAACCTCATTGGTAACAAGGGGAATTAATTCCCCACCTAATTTAACCGAGTAAATTGCATCGGACGTAACAATCGCCAGTTCATCATCTCTCTGATCCAATGCAATAATAGAAGTTTGTATTTCAGGAAATGGATTGCTCCAATATAACGGATGGATATCATGCGGATTACCAGCAAGCAAACCCCGATCTGTAGAAAGAATAAGGTGATCTCCAAATTTTACAATATCATCAATTTCCTCAATATCATTTCTGCCATAGAAATCTCTATAATATATCCGATCATTAGTATGAATAAATTCCATGATCCCCCAGATTCCATCCTGCTCGATCGCGCCATAAACCACATCATCATAGGATACAAACTCTGCTACTTTTTCAATATCCAATTCAAACCAATCGACAAGTTTTTTCTGATTAATATCCCAAATCTGAACACCAGCATCACTTCCTACCCAGATATAGCCTTTCGGACCTTTAAGTACAGTATTTAAATCTGTATCGCTGAGGCCATCATCTTTGGTAAATACTTGATATTCCCCAGAATTAATATTATAAAATGCTAATCCACCCCTTGTGGCCAAAATGATTTCATCTTCCGATGCAATAAGTGTTTGTACATCCAGTGATGAAGTGATGGATTGCATTTCGCCTACACGAGCTTGAGAAAAAAGTAGTGTAAATAACAGTGATATCGAAAAAATTACCCGCATTAAATATTAAATGGGGCGGGAATGAAGCAAAGGATAAATATGACCAGGCAGGCATAAGCCACCATCTGGTTATCTTTAGATAGGGGTACGTGGATATCCTGAATTGGCGGATGCTTCGTCGAGCGCATAAGAAATAAAATCAACAAGCCCCATACAAGCCAGTTGAGGGAAAAAAAACTAAGTGGTATCAAAGATACAAAAGCTGCTTTAGCGAGCCATCCCTGTTTTTCGCCCAACATGGCATAAGCTATGTGTCCGCCATCTAACTGTCCAATTGGTAACAGGTTCAGCATGGTGACTAATAGACCAATCCAGCCAGCAAAGGCAATTGGATGAAGCATAATATCTTGCGATGCAAGCAGCGCGGGATGTGTAAGCCATGTAAGCAATTTCATCAAGATTGAATCTCCCAGAATTATTGCACCCTGGATATCCACTTTGTCAATAACGTCAGATAAAAGCAAGCCAATGATTAAAGCTGGAACAGCAATAATGAAACCGGCAATTGGGCCAGCAGCACCGATCTGTAGCAGGGCATCTTTGCGATATATTGGTGATTTAATTTTGATAAATGCGCCGAAGGTACCAATCAAAAATAAAAATGGAGGTGCCGGGATGAAATAAGGCAAAGTTGCATCCACTTTATGTTTTTGGGCATAGTAATAATGCCCAAATTCATGGGTACCCAAAATCAGCATTAATGTAATAGAAAATGGCATTCCTTTAAATATTTCTAGTGGATTTTCCCAAAACCTTGCTCCTTCCATCATGGCTCCGGCTAAAAGAGTTGTAAATATTGTTAAAAGGAATAGCACCCAATGAATTCGAGGAATCTTTGGAATGCGAAGGATGATCCTTTCTTTTGATTCACTTATTCTTATATAGACCTGTTCATTCTTTTTTTTGATAGAAAATTGACATGGCTCTTTTTTCAAAATAATATCCAAATCTTTTGTGGATATACCATCTACCAATTTGCCAACCGCTAGCCATTCATTTTCATTAGATCCAACTTGTACAGGCCGAAAAATATTATCCAGTTTTTTGAGAATCTCTTTGAATTGGGTTTCCGTCATATTAACTAATAAAAAATGGATTATAAATTACAAATACTAAAGGCCGGTAGAGTTTCTAATTATAACTTATTGGATTTTCAATACCTTTTCTGTTTTTCCCTTAATAATTCATGCATACCACGGCTTTGGATATCCAAGGTGAGTTGATTAATCCAATATTTCGTTTGTTCAACATATTGATCAATAACTGCTTGGGATACTTGTTCCACTTGCATATGGACAATAATCATTGCTGACACAACAGGCACATAATCCATCAGAGGATTTTGGTAAAATTGATCGAGTTGCTTTACAGTTTCGCGCAGTGTTAGATAATCAATACGATCACCATAAAGGCTATCAGAAAAAGTCTGTTTCTCAGCCCATGATTTGAGATAATAGTAAAGACGACCATCCAATACTCCGGTTAAATATGCAGACTTAACTCGAAAGATCATTGCAGGATTCCCATCGACTCGGACAGAAACATGCTTCCAATCAGTCCCGTCCCAAAGCAATTTGTTCTCTTTTTCTAAAATTTGTCCAATTAGACAAAAAGAGAGCAAAATTGATATAGGTATAATTCTCATCGCTTGTAAATTGTTTTTATTTTAACTGATCCCGATCCCTTTGAATTTAGATGAAAATTAGTCAAGATAAATTTTTTAGGCCGTAATTCAACTCTAAATCAATCATTTTTTCTATTTTTTTCAATCAAAAGGTAAATGAAATATGCAAATCCAAAATGGGCCAGTGCAACAAATTCTCCAGATAAAATATACCATGGCCAGGGTCCCATGAAATCCAACAGCGAGGCCATAGGTGGTTTTTCCATAATCCAAAAATAATTAGCATCTAAAATCATATTTGCAATAAAGGATATAAGTAAAAATCCATTTAGAGCAATAAAGGCCTTTTTCATACTGGTCAGTGTGGGCCTCATATCATACACAACTATTGCATAGATTAATGAAACTATTAGCAAATGATGACCGATAAAATATCGGATATAATAAAAATGGGGAAAATCTTCAACAATGTCCGGTGTGATCATCCCCTGCAACATTCCGGACAAACCCCAAAAGTAAAGAATCTCAAAAACTTTAAAATTACGTTTAATCATCACTAGCGGTAATAGCAGGTTAGCAAATCGGCACAGCTGGAATGGCAAATGGAGTGTCATATCAAAGGATCCGGCTACAATCTCTAGCAAAACCCATAAGGGATAATTGACCCCGATCAAAATGCCTAGGAAAACTCCCACATTTTTCTGGTGCTTTTGATGTAAATGGCTTTTTGCAAACCAAGGTAGCCAAAATACCAGAAATAAAAATAAAAAAATGGCCGCCCAATGGGACGGCCCAAATAATTCAAAAGGTGTATACGTATTTAAATAATCAGCGATTGCCGAACGCATGGCGGTGCTTTATTCATCTTTCGGACGACTTTTCTTCCGGCTACCTCCAATTTTTTGAAGGTGCACCATACCACCCATCAAGATAATAATAGCCAACATCCATATTTGATTGAATGGATTCCCAACTGACCTTTCCATCCAACCATAGATGAAAAATCCAATTGATGCTATTACGAAAAAAATTCCAAGGTATAATCGGGTTCTATCATTTAGAAATCCATTCATTTTTTATCACTTGATTTTTTATTTGATTTTGTCATTTTCTTTTATTTCCCCGGTTCTGCAAATAAACGGAAAACAAAACGAACTGTTCCCCGGATGAAAAGTTTGCGGATAAAAATTTGGGTTGGCATTATTGATCTCGACAAATTTCTCGTAAGCCCGGCGGCGTGTTTCGATAAATGAATCCAGTCTTTGTAATTGCGATAAACCGAGAACCGCACCGATCTCGGTGTTTCGAAAGTTGTAGCCGTCGGAAACAAACAAAAATTGTTTTTGGATTTCGGGATATTTTTCGGCATATTCTTCAAACTTTTCGGAAACGCGAGCCATTCCGTGCGATCTTTTTAGTTTCAGAAGATTATAGAGGCCGGCATCATTCGTCGAGATCATTCCGCCCTCGATCGTGGACATATGATGACCGAAATAAAAACTGTAAGTCGCTCCCAAACTATCCGCTCCGACCTTTCTGCCGTCGGCGTCCAGACAGCCGTGCGATTCGCAGACATCATCTATAAACAGAGCGTCGGGCAGAATCTTTTTATATTCTTCGACTTTAGCGGGAATACCGAGCAGGTGCGTGACGAAAACCATTTTTACATCGGGATGCTTTTCGGCAATCCGTTTTAGATTTTCGATGTCAAAACTGTAATCTTCCAAATTCACATCGCAAAAGATCGGCGTCAATCCGAGCTGAAAAACCGGATTGATGTTTGTCACCCAAGTGCAGGCCGGAACCAAAACCTTGTCTCCGGGTTTCAGGTCGAATTGTTCGATAATTGCCGCGATAAGCAAAAAATTTGCCGTACTGCCGGAAGTAACATAGACGGAATGCTGACATCCGAGCCATTTCGACCAGGCATTTTCAAATTCTTCGACCTTTTCACCCTGTGTGAATTTATCCGTCGTCAAAATAAAATCCGCCAGATTCTCCCTATCTTCTTCGGTGATAGAGTCCTTCATCAATGCCCATCTGTATTCAGTCATATTTTATTTTTCGCCTATCACTTTATCCGCAAAAGTTTCCTTTAATGGTTTTTCGTCAATTTTTTCGGCATATCTACCTTCCTTGCTTCTGCCGGAAAAGGCGTTTACAAAAAACATCAGAAACGCTATCACCCCGAGAAGCCGATTCGGAGCTCCGGCTAAATTCGCGTAAAATCTCCGCCGTAAACTATGTGCATTACCCGGGTCTATAAGGAATTTATGAATCAGGGTTTTCAGATCCATCTTTCTGATACTTGGCGGCGGCGTATTCGGCTGGCAAAATACTCTCGCCCGCGGCTCGATCAGAAGTTTCCATCCCAGCCGTCGCATCCGCGGTGTATATTCGGCATCGCCATAGTGCGGAAATCTTTTTTCATCCATCAAACCGCACTCGCTGATCGCTGAAACGGGAAATAAAATGCAGTTACCGACAATAATTTCAACTTCCCAGGGTTTTTCGGGAACCGTCCACACGGTCTGTTTGACCCAGTGCCGGAAACCGCCGGAAAATGTTTCCCAACGCGGCGAAACCTGAAAAATCTTATGCGGCGTATCCCACAAAAGCAGAAGCGATCCGACAACCGACCGCGAATTTTCTTCGGCACATTCGATCATATACTGCAGAAAATTTTCTTCGAAAACCGCATCATTGTTTATGGCTAAAACATAATCGGGTTCATATCCGAGAGCCGCTTCGATTCCGCGATTCATCCCGCCCGTAAACCAAAGATTTCCGTCGCCTTTGATGATTTCGACTTCCGGATATTTTTCGGCGATCGCCTCCGCAGTGCCGTCGGTCGAGCCGTCGTCAACGATGATTATATGAACATCCAACCCGTCCGTCTTGATCCGTGAAAGACTTTTCAGACACTGCAAAGTAATATCACGCCGATTGAAAACCGGCGTGATAATTTCAACGCGCTTTAGTTCCTGTTTGTTTTGTTCCAAAACCTATGAAAAATTATTCTTCATCGAAATCATCGTAATTATAACTGTCACGATGGTAATAACTCTGGTAATAATAAGAATTATCCTGCGAACGCAGATTCACGTTGTTTAAGACAACACCGAAGATCTTCGAGCCGATGTCTTGAAGAAGTTGCCTCGAACGGTGAACGACCTGACGCGAACTCTTGCCGGAATGAACAACCAGGATAACTCCGTCAACCATAGAGGCGATCAAAACTCCATCAGTAAATGAGGCGATCGGCGGCGAATCCACCACGATATGTGTAAAATTTTCCTCCAGAGTCGTCAGCAAATTTCTCATTTGTTCGGACCCGATGAGTTCGGCCGGATTCGGCGGAATCGGACCCGAAGGCAGTACGTACAGGTTCGTTTCATCGTCTTTTTGAACGATCTGAAGGATGTCTTCAACTTCATAATCGCTCGACAAGATTGTACTTAACCCTTCGGAATTTCCGACATTGAAAATATTATGAACTCTCGGACGACGCATATCGGCATCAATGACGAGAACCTTCCCGCCCGTCTGAGCAAGACTGATCGCCGTATTGACGGCGGTCGTCGTTTTCCCTTCAGCCGGAAGACTCGAAGTTATCAAAAGCGATTTCGGGGCGTGTCCGGCGGTTGAAAGCAAAATGGACGTTCTCAACTGACGATAGGCTTCGGCCATCGAAGACCGCGAGTCTTTACTGATCAGAAGATTCTTGGTGGCATCGTTCGTTTCCTCGTTATTTGCTCCGACTAAAAGAAGTCTGCGTTTGGAAACCGATTCGATCGTCGGTATGGCCGCCAGAGCCGGAAGCTGGAGATAATTTTCCACCTCTTCGGTCGTCTTGATCGAATCGTCAAGATATTCAAGGAATAAGGCCAAACCCATTCCGAACAGCAGAGAGAGGATCATCGCCCCAATCACGGTTGTCAGACGTCTCGGTGCCACCGGTCTTTCCGGCGGAATCGCAAATTCGGCGACGCTGATGTTATTATCGGTTCCGGTGACGACGATGTCGTTGTTTTTTTGCGACTCGATCAGATTATCAAGAAAACCTCTTTTTGTTTCGATGTCCTGTTTGAGAAGCCTGATCGTGACGGCCGCCTGATTCTGTCCCTGTGCTTGGTTATATTGAGAATTAAAATCAGCCCGGATTTTATCTTCGGCCGATTTTGCCGACAGATATTTTGTTCTCAGATTTTCGAGAATTGAATTTGCCGTCCGGCGGCGGTAAGCTTCGGCTCCTTCCTCGTTTTTCTCTTTGAGCTTATCGGTTTCAGTTGCAAGTGTTTCGATTTTTCGATCGATTTCCTCAATTTCCGGTGCGGTTTCCAAATATTCGACGAGTAATTTTTTGCGTTCGGCTTTAAGGCGGGCAATCTCCTGATTTGTTTCGTTGACCAACCGGCGGATTGCCGAATCCCTTTCCGAAAAATACTGAGCCATTTTCTCGTCAACCAGAGCATTCAAACTTTCCGGTTTATTGCGGACGGCATTATATTGAGCCTCGGCATTTTTTCTTTCTTCCTCGGCCTTTAATAACTGGGCATTTAATCCGGCAAGACGTTCGATGACGATGGTCTGATCGGCACTCGTTTTTAAGATTCCGGCATCTTTTTCCAACGCGACGAGTTTATTTTCGCTCGCTTTTATCTCCGTCTGCAGTCCGGCGATCCTTTCTTCCAGAAATGAATTCGTCTTGCGGCCGGTTCCCGTTCTTTTTTCCTGATTTATCTGGGTAAAAACATTGGCGATGCCGTTGACGATAAAAGCCGCGAGATCGGGGTCTTCGTGGCGGTATGAGATGGCAATCAGCCGTGTCTCCTTAAAAGAAGCCCTCGATTCCCGAACGGGATCAACCGATAGAGTCCTTTTGATGATTTCGACATACGGAGCCAACCTGACCGCCTCGGCAATTTCTTCCGAAGAAACAAGTTCGGCGTTATCCGAAAGCGATGCTTCGCCGATACCTTCTTTATCTTTTGAATCATCGCTGGCCAGACCGACCGCTTTGAGCATTGCCCGGATGGGAGAAACGCTCTGTTCGGTTTTTGCTTTTTGAAAATCCTTATTCGTATCGAGACTCAGTTCCTTGATCGTCCGCCGCAGAAGACTTTCGCTCGACAATAATTGAAGTTGAGTATTAAAATATGCCGGATCGGCATTGACAACGGGCATCCGCCGGTCGGACGCCACCATATCCTGATTGGCATGCTCCAGATCAACCTGCACGGTCGCACTCGCCGCGTATATATTCGGACGGCGGGCCATATAAATGGCCGTCAGCGTAGTCAATAATACGGTGATACCGATCACCAGCCAAAGCCGTTTGCGGATGGCTTTCCAGTATTCGAACAGAGGATTTTGTTGTTGAAAACCGTCGCCCCGATACATTCCGTAATTCCCGTTCGGAATCGGAACCTGAGTGTCAAACGGGCGTTCAATCTCAGCCTTTTCAACAATCGGCTGTTTGATAATTTCTCGAGTATTTTTCATTGCTGTTAAAAATTCTTACGGAAGTCTGTAAAATATGCTTGGGACGCTGTTTTTGATTATATCCCAAAGACCTTTCTTGAATACTTTGGAACCGGATGTCGAAATTTCAACAATATCATTTCCCTGTAAAACCGGGTCGGCAACTTTTTTATCCCTGATTTCTTTTAAGTTGAAGGTTAATTCCGTTCTGATCGGATTTCCCTTTTCTTTGCGATGGACGACCACCTCGGATATCTTGGCCGTATCGTTTAATCCCTTTGCCTGGGCAATGGCCTCGGTCAATGTTACGGGTTCTTTCAATTTGACAGTGGTCGGTTCGACCACATCACCGACTACATAGGCTTCTTCTGCTTCCAAAACCGAAACGATATCGCCCGGTTGCATCCAGGGATTTTCCCTGCCCGTTAATACATCATTTATATTGTAAGAAAAAAATTGGACATCCTCATCGGATTGATCGGTTGGATTACAGGATGCAAAGTTTCCGACTCGGGCGACCTGCACCCGCGATCCGGCATTTTCGACATCCTGTCCGCCCGCTAAGGCCAGTAGAGTCAGTAAACGGATTCTTTGAGTCCCGAAAAAATTACCCGGTTTATTTACCGCACCGATAACCGCAAAAGGCTGTGAACGTTGCTCGAGGATGCGGACGTTGACGTACGGATTTCGCAGGTAATCTTTTTTGTATAATTCCGTAATCAAAGCCGCTAACTCGGCTTCCGTTTTACAAACGGCGACAATCGGTTCACTGATTCGCGGTAAAAGAATCGTCCCGTCGGAACCGACGCTGATCGTTTGATTAAGATCGGAGTGGCGGGCAACCGTAATTTGCAGAATATCCTGAAAACCGATCCGGTATCTGTCATTCTGCCGTTTAAAATCCGCAACGGGAATGCTTATATTTTCCGCATCGGTAGCCTGTATATCGTTGTTTTTGATATTTTTATTTTCGGCTTTTTGTTCTTTTGATGTATCTTCTTTTTTATCGGGTTGAATCGTTTCCTGTGCCGTGATTCCTGCCGTGAAAACACAGACCATCAGAAAGAAAATTTTTACTGCTTTCATTGTAAAACTCCGAAGTATTTTAAATTGTTTGAAATTTTGATTTTCGACTTTTTGATTCTAAATCTGTTTTAAAAGTTTATTCAAAAAATAAATTGTCCAAAATGCTTTATATTTATGAACTTGAAAGATTTTAGTCTAACAGATTTTCTTTCTTTATGAAAAGTCAAATTTGAAACAAATAACCGTTCAATGTTAATTTTTTAGACTGAAATACAAATATAAAATAACCCTTTCGATTTTATGAAAAATCCAACGCCGATGCTTCGGCAGTATTTAGAAATAAAAAAACAATATCCCGGCACTCTGCTCTTTTTCCGTCTCGGTGATTTTTATGAAATGTTCAACGAGGATGCCGTGATCGGTTCCAAAGAACTGGACATAACTTTAACCGCCCGTCATAAAAAAACTTCCGATCCGATTCCGATGTGCGGCGTTCCGCATCACTCCGCCGCCGGTTATATTGCAAAACTCATCAAAAAAGGTTATCGCGTAGCGATTTGCGAACAAACCGAAGACGCTTCGGAAACAAAAAAACTGGTCAAACGCGAAGTTGTCCGGGTCATCACCCCCGGAACGGCGATTGACGAACAACTGCTTGAAAAAAAACAACCCGTATACTTAGCTTCCGTTTGCGGTTCATCCGAAAAATACGGCATTTCTTATCTGGAACTTTCGACCGGAGAGTTTTTTTCCACCGAGATCGAAGGCAAAGATGCCTGGGTAAAAACCTGTTCGGACATCGAAAGTTTTTCGCCGCGTGAATTGCTTTTTCCGAAATCAATGAGAAATCTGGTCGAATCAAATTTTCAAAATTCGACGTCCGGTCAATTAAACGATAAAAAAGGCGAAAACATTCTGCTTTTTAAATCGGAAAAGACTTCAAGTAAATTCTCAACAACTTTAACCGAACTTGATGATTTTCTATATAACTTCGAAGACTGCACTCGCAATCTGTGTGAACAGTTTGAAGTCAGGGATTTGGATGGTTTCGGCATCATCGAAAAAACTGAAGCGATCCGCTCGGCCGGTGCTTGTCTGAGTTATGCCAAACAAACTCAAAGAGCAACGGCCGAACACATCGCCGACATAAATTATTTTGAAGCAAACGATTCGATGATTTTGGATTCGGTGACATTGCGAAATCTGGAAATCATCGAATCGAGTGATGCGGATAAATCAAAAAAGCGTTCCCTGCTCGGTGTCATTGATGAAACTGTCACGGGAATGGGCGGAAGACTTCTGCGTTCCTGGATTTTAAGACCTTCCGTTAAACGAACCGAAATCCAAACGAGACTTTCGGCAGTTGCGGAATTAAGCGATTCATTTTTAAGGGATAACATCCGTTTTCTGTTAAAAGAAGTCGCTGACCTCGAAAGATTGGTTGGAAGATTAAATCTCGGCACGGCAACTCCGAGGGATCTTTTGGCACTGAATCGTTCTCTTTCAAAAACGCCGGAGATAAATTCTTCGTTATCAGACGCATCCAGCCTGCTCCTGCAAGTTCTCAGTGAAAACATTTTCGAATTGCAAAATATTCAGGATTTAATTTCCACATCAATTTCAGAGGAACCGCCCTTGAATATAAAAGACGGCGGCGTGATCAGGGATGGTTATCATGACGAACTCGACGAACTTCGAACTTTGTCAAAAAATGCAAAACAAACGATTGCCGGGTTTGAAGCCGAAGAAAAACAAAAAACCGGTATATCCAATTTGCGTGTAAAATTTAATAACGTTTTCGGATATTTTATCGAAATTTCAAAATCGAATCTTTCGAGGGTTCCCGATACTTATGAACGCCGCCAAACTTTGACCAATTCGGAAAGATACACGACACCGCAATTAAAGGAATGGGAAATAAAAGTCCTCGGTGCGGAAGAACGCATTTTGGATTTGGAAACCGAACTCTTCAAACAAATCCGCTCGAAGGTTTCGAAGGAAACGAGACACCTGCAATCAACCGCCCGGGCTTTGGCGACCCTGGATGCACTCTGTTCATTGGCCGAAACCGCCGTCCATCGAAACTATGTCCAACCCGAATTGCACGACAGCGATGAGATCGAAATCAGATCCGGAAGACATCCGATCGTCGAAGCATTTTTAGACGGTGAGTTTATTCCTAATGATTTAAAGATGAATAATTCGACCGACCGGCTTTTGATCATCACGGGTGCGAATATGAGCGGAAAATCCGTCAGTCTGCGGCAGGCCGCTTTGATCCAGATCCTTGCACAGA
>JBGTRS010000041.1:0-15363 GCA_041940665.1 Pyrinomonadaceae bacterium
AAACCGATCGCCGCATCGTTGCCCAAAACCTGTGCGGCCACCATGGTCATCGCCTCGCTCTGCGTCGGATTGACCTTGCCCGGCATGATCGAACTGCCCGGCTCGTTCTCCGGCAAAACGAGTTCGCCGATGCCGCACCGCGGTCCCGATCCGAGCCAACGGATGTCGTTGGCGATCTTCATCATACTGCAAGCCAGAGTTTTTAAAGCTCCCGACGCGAAAACGATCTCATCGTGGGCCGAAAGAGCGGCGAACTTGTTCGGGTGAGCCTTGAAGGCAAGCCCCGTGATCCTGGCGATCTCGGCGGCGGTTCGTTCGGAAAATTCGGGATGCGAATTCAAGCCCGTGCCGACGGCAGTTCCGCCGATGGCTAAATCTAAAAGACCGCTCATGACATCGTTCAGACGCTGTATATCTCTTTCGATCAGGCTTGCCCAACCGCCGAATTCCTGTCCGACCGTCAGCGGCGTTGCATCCTGCAGATGCGTTCGGCCGATCTTGACGACATCGGCAAACTCGCTTGCCTTTGCTTCAATGGCATTCTGCACTTTTTGAACCTGCGGAATGAGTTTCGTGAGTTGCTCGGCGGCGGCAATATACATCGCCGTCGGAAATGTATCGTTCGAGCTTTGCGATTTATTGACGTCATCATTCGGGTGAATCGGTTTTTTCGAACCCATTTCGCCGCCCGCGATCTCGATCGCCCGGTTCGATATAACCTCATTCGCATTCATATTCGTCTGCGTCCCCGACCCCGTCTGCCAAACCCTCAACGGAAAATGTTCGTCCAACTTTCCTTCGATCACTTCATCCGCCGCCTGCACGATCAGATCACGTTTTTCTTCCGAAAGTTTGCCCAAGTCGCTATTTACGACTGCACACGCCTTTTTCAAAACGCCCAACGCCCGGATCATCTCCCGCGGCATGACATCAAACCCGATATCAAAATGATGCAAACTCCGCTCGGTCTGAGCTCCCCAATACTTATCCGCCGCGACTTCGATCTCACCCATCGAGTCGGTTTCCACTCTAGTTTCCATTACTTTTTCTGTTGCTTCTGACATAATTTTATTTGTTTTTTTGATATGAAACTGTCTTTTACAATTTCATCGTTCTCAATAATCTCTTATTTAAACTCCATTTAAGTTAGTTTCTATTTCTAAAATGATTATCCTATCTTTTGTATTCGGCGACAAATCTTTTTACGGGAACATTTTCTTCGTCACCGTCGAATTCCGAGAAGTTTTCAAGCTTTAAACCATTTTCTTCAAATCTTTTCAAATCATTCGGTGATAAGGCCCAAGGCAGACCTTCCGCAATTTCGTCGTTTTCGCGGAATCTTTGGACGACTATCAATTCTCCGTTTTCGGCGACGAAACCGGAAATAGCATCTATTGTTTTTTCGCGTAAGTTCAAGGGCAAAGCCTGAATTGTATAAACTTCGAGGACGAAATCAAAGGCTCTGTGCCAATCTTGCGGCGGGTTGAAAAGATCGGCAACGTAGAATTTTATACCGGTTCCGGCGTGGATCTTCTTGGCCCATTCGATCGCTTTCTCGGAAACGTCGAACGCCGTCACATCAAAGCCGCGTTCATATAAGAATTTTGCATCGTCGCCCAGACCGCAACCGACGACCAGAGCCTTTCTGCCGTTCCCTTTTAAGTTTTTCGTCTTTTCCCATTCGACCAGAAATCTGTTCGGTTCGAGGTCGGCCCAGGGGATATGTTCGTGATCGCCGGCGGCTTCCGTGTAGAGTGCTTCAAACCAGCCGCAAGCGTCGCCTTTTTCGATAAATGAATTCGCCAACTTTTCGGCATTTTCGCGGATCTCGTCCGTTTCCCTTTTTTCCATAAATAAATTTTAGAACAAATTTGCCCGCAATTAAATTTCGGATTCTTTTCTTTCAGACACTTATCATAAAACTACCTGAACAGGTGGTGATTTACCGTCAAGATTCGAATAGAATCTTCTTAAATTTGCCGGTCTTCCCCCGAAGAATCCAGCGAATTATGTCTGCGGCAGGAAAACCGTTTGCCAGTCTCTAAATTGGTTACGAATTCTCTCAGTTTTTCCCCTTGAAAAACCCGAACGGTTTTCCTTCGCAGGCATTTTTTTTATTTAAAATTTGAGGAGCGATAAAATATATGAAAACAAGATACTTGACGATAGCTATAATTCTCTTAGTGTCCGCAAGCGTTTTCGGTCAGAGAAATCCGGCTCAAACGGATGTTGATCAGATGTGCAATGTTTCGGCTTTTGTAATGGACAAAGACCCGAAAGGCTTAAATGTCCGTGCGGGAGCAGGCATAAAATCAAAAAAGATCGGCGTCATTCCCTACAATGAGAACGGAACGATCGTTGACATCATCGGTTCGAAAGGAAATTGGGTCAAGATCGAAGCGGCCAGAAATGCGGAAGAATCGGTTTTTTCGAAAACAGGCTGGGTTTACGCTCCGCTTTTGGGAATCTCGACAAAGCGAAGCGACGGACAAGACGATCTTATAGATGTTTATCAATCGGCGAGTATGGGCGACAGTGCCGATAGCGTCATTACAAGACTTCCCGTGGCGACCACTTATAGATTGAGAGGCTGCTACCAGGATTGGTTGGAGATCACCGTTCCGAATAAAGTCAAGAATTTTTCCGCGTGGCTGTACGCCGACAATCAATGCGAACTGCCCTGGACGACCTGTTCCTAATTTTATAAACAATTTATTTATCTTTATCTGAAGCCGGTGATCTTAAAAAGATTACTGGTTTTTTTACCGCGTGAAACGGCAAATGTTTGGTAATCGGGCGAGATCGATATTCTGCTCATTTGTAATTCCTTGAAATCCGTTATTTTCTGTTTTGAACCGTCGGCGATGTTATAAAACCAGATATTATTGACGACCGGCTCGCGGTCTATATAATAAAACCCGCTTGAATCGGCTTTCCAATTATTGTTGGTAAGTCCGCCGGGATTAAAGCCGATGTCCTGAATTTTATCGGTCGGGGCAAAGGAGACGATGCCGTATCTGTATTTTTCATCATCGGTCAAACCTTTCCCGAAATAGCTGACGATCATATATTTCATATCGGGCGATATGGAGGTTTCTCCCGTCGCATTAACCAATTTGATCGGCTTTGCGTTTTTATCTTCGAGAGATTTTTTCCAAATTTCCTTGCCGGTGTATGGCGGCGAAACATAGACGAGCCATTTGCCATCCGGCGAAACATTCGGAACATTTTCGCCGACGCCGCCGGTTATCTGCCGCAGATTCGTGCCGTCAATTCCGACCTGCCAGATGTGAAAACCGTCTTTGCGGTTTGAAGCAAAAATTATGTTTTTTCCGTCCGGTGTGATTTTTGGAAATTGATCTATCTGAGCTTCATCGAAGGTTATTTGACGGGTTTGCAAACTTTCCAAATCAAGTGTCCAAACGCTTGAATCAGTTACATTTTCGATCAAGGCATAAACTAATTTTTTTCCATCGGGAGTCCACGAAATTCCCGACATTCCGTGTTTTAATTCCGAACTAAATGTCAATTGTTTGGCTTTGGAAAAATCGTCAACCGGAACCGTCCAGAGATTATAAAATTCCTTTTCCTGCGAAGTTATTAAAAAACTTCCGTCCGAAGCAATATCGAAATAACGATAATCGTTAGCGTCATTAGTAATTCGGCGAGCCTCTCCGCCGGGATATTCGACCTGCCAGATTTGAAAGGGAGAATTTGCCTTTTCCCGTGCCAGAAAAATTATGCTTTTACCATCCGGCATCCATTTGGCCTGGATATATCGGTTCCATTCGGGAACTTTGATCTCCTCAAAACTTCCGTCGGCTATATCTACGGACATCATCTGCCACAGTTCTTTCGGGTTTTCCGGCGTAGATTCCGTATGAAACTCGACTAAAATCCTTTTACTGTCCGGCGACCAGGAATGTCGGAAACTCCAGATGCCGAAATATTCGGGTTGTTTGCGTTCCAGAACAGTCCGACAATTTTCGCCCGTATTGCCGTCGCAGACCACTAGTTTCTGCTCTTTTGATGCCGATATTGTCAAGAATGCCAGATGTTTTCCGTCCGGCGAGATGAGAACATTCGTCATATGGTCTCTAAAGATAATCTGCGGAGAACCGCCGAAAACCGGAACTTTATTTATCGTGCTGATGCCGCCCGAAATTTCCTCCTGACGGTAAAATAAATAATGTCCGTCGGCTGAAAAAGCCGGTTCGGCGATGCCCTTTTCGGAAGGCTCAACTACGGTCGTAATAGCGTCTGTAGCAAGGTGTTTTACCCGCACACTATATTTGTTGGCATTATCTCTGACGACATACGCAATAAATTGATTATCGGGAGAAACGCAAGGAAAAAACACTTTGCCGGAATCGGTCAAACGCTCGAAATTCAAATCCGTCGGTTTTAAGTTTTGAGCAAATACAGGTTTTCTGGAATCAAAAATATTATTCCGGTAACTCCAGAATACCGTTCCGGCGGTTAAGAGAATTATAAGACTCAGGGCTAAAACTATATTTTTGTTTAAGTAAAAAGAAGGTTTTGATTTTGATGCTTCGATTCGTTGAGGCTCATCTGCTTCGATTCTTCTTCCCGCCATCAAATCCTTTGTAATCTCTTTAACAGCTTCGGCCAGTTCCTGCTTTGAAACCGTGCCTTCTGCCGTGATGTGCATTTGTTTTCGATGGCTGACAGCTAAAGTTTCTTCCCGTTCGATCTGGACCAGATGAAGTTCGGCGACAAATCTGTAACCGCGTCGCGGCACGGTTTCGATAAATTTTATTCCCTTTCGTCTTTGCTTAAATTCCTTACGAAGCGTGAATATGTTCTGAGTTAAATTTCTTTCCTCGACAAAAGTATCGCCCCAGATCTCATCCATCAATTCGCCTTTGGTCATTAAACGGCCGCTGTTTTCAATCAGCACGCAGAGCGTTTCCAAAACACGTGGAGCAAGCGGGATTCTCTCGTCTTTAAACCAAAGAGTTTTCTCTTTGAGATCGAAACAGAAATCTTCAAATGCATACAAGTTGTTGTTTTCAGAGGACATAGAGCATCTTGATAAATTATTGATTTTTTATTGACGGTTTACTGGTGGAAATAAATTTTCGATTTTTGGTAATTTTCCGCCAGCGTCAGATTTAAGGGGATTTACCCATTAATTTAACAGGAATGTTGACAATTATGCAAAGACTTTTCGAGCGGCTTTTTCCGAAAGCCAAAGAGAAAATCGAGATCACAATCGAACTGAGCGAATCTTGGGAAGTGCATCATTTGGAAAAAACCAAGATCAGATATTGTTCAAAGTGCGGAACGGAAACATTTTTCGTGCCGGGCAATCTGGCACAAGAGATCGTTCACGCCGATGACGAAACGATTGCCCAACTGCTCGCCAACAAAAACCTGCATTTGAGCGGTTCGCCCGAAAATAAAAGTCTGATCTGTCTCAAATCTTTGAAGACGGAACTGACAAATAAAAAGATCAAATTCCTGTAGATGAGAATGTAGCAGATATTTTCCCCGATTTGACTACCTGTTTAGGTAGTTTCCGGCAAAAAATTTTACAGAGGAGTTTAGAAAAATGAAACGAAACACAATTTTAATTTTGATCACGATTTTAGCTTTTTCGGCGGTTTCCGCGAACGCTCAGTTTGGCAGAATTAAGCGGGCAATTGACCAAGTAAAAAAAGAAAACAATAAAGAAGCAAAATCCGACGATTCATCTTCAAATCAACCTTCGACAAATTCTAATCCAAAATCGGATTCCAAATCAGATGCCGAAGGAGAACAAAGTAACACGGTGAATTCTGCGAAAAAAATTGTTTTTTCGAATCAACCGATTGATCCCGCAAATCCGCAGAATCTGAAACCCGAATTCAACGCGGGCGAACATATTTACGGTCTGTTAATTCTTGACGAACCATTTAACGAATTTATCGGAACGGATTATATAAACGACCCCGACACAACCTATACGCTGACTCGTCCCGTTTTAAAAGTATATTTTTACTTTGAAGACGAGGATCAGTGGACGGGCGATACGATGTTCGCTTTTTCTTTAAAAGACAAGGAAAATATGTGGAAAAACGTCCCGACCGACAGATATTTTTTCTTCGACATTGCTCCCGATCCCGCCAAACAGAAAACCTACAATTACAAGAATGTATTTTTCGGAAGCGAGCGAACGACCGAAGGCAAGATAAAAGTCGGCTCGCAATATCATTCGTGGCGGTTGACCAAAAAATTAAAACCGGGTGAAAACAAGGTTTACGTCAAACTCGGCGGAAAAGACGATAAAACCGTCAGCGGAGAATTCACGATCAACGGCAGTGCTACAGCCTTTTATAAAGGTATCTACGAAGGACTTGAAGAGGCAACGGCGGCGAATACGACAATGCCGGAATCGAGATGGAACAATCCGCAATTAGTTCAAACCGTTAAAAGAATCTACAAAAAGAGGGTTACGGGCGAACGCATTCTGCGGGTCGAACTGGTTAATCCGGGCTGGTTTATTCAAAGAAATGCACTCGGACAAATCGTTCATCGCGGTGTATTTGCGGCGATTGCGACCAAGACTCCCGACGGAAAATGCTATGTTCAGCAGGAATATATCAAAGCAAATTACATCGGCGGCGGAAGATACTCAAGCCCTTTTCAAGACGGAAAGAGTGAGACGCGGAAGCTGATTCCTTGCGAAAACATCAATAAATAATTTCCGGAAGAAAAGATGAATTTTTGCACGCTCGAGAATACTTCACCTTTTTGATTGATTTTATTGGAAGATTTGAGCGGCGGCGTGTTTCAAGCGGAAATTGAGGAATAAAACCAAATAAAATGTTCAAGAAAAACACAATAATTTTGCCGTTATTTTTAATCGTTTTGCTGGGAACGGCTTGCGGATTTTTAGACCGAGGAAAACCGGATATGAACAAGATTTTTGCCGATATGGAAAAAGGGATTATGAATACGGAGGAAGACCGATTCAAAAAACATTGGACTCCGGAAAGTTACGCCAAAGACCTGGTTGGCGAAGGACTTTCAGGGGAAAGATTTTACAAGCAGGCCAGCCGCAAAAAATTCTTTCCGAATCCTGATTTTGGCGGCAAAGAAACGGTCGGAAAAGTCGAGATCGTCCCGACCAAACTATATGCATGGGAAAAAGAACGCGAGGTGGACGAGATATTTTTCGCCATCGCCGATGGAAAAGTTTTAGGCGGCGGCGAAGAAAAGGAAAATGTCAAAAAACTCGCGGAAAGATTTAATAAAGGCGATTTCTTAAAGCCTGAATAAAACGAAAAAAACTGGAGGAGAAAATAAATATGAAAAATATAATTTTAATTACGACAATTTCGATATTCGCGTTAATTTTCGGAGCTTGCGGCGCGGGCGGATTAAGTCCCGAATCCGTTGATCCGGACAGTCCGGTTTCGGTCAACGATCTGGTATCCGCCACCGCTAAGGATGATGCCGGATGGGAAGGCAAGAAAGCATCAGTTACCGGTTATGCGGGCGGAAAATCAACTTCGGGGAATAAATACACGATCACGATCAGAAATGATAAAGAGGCAAGTTTTGAGAAGAAAGTGGTTTGTATGGGCGAGGGTGAAGTTCCGGCTGATCTTATGAAGAAAAACGATAACTGGATTTACACTGGAACAATTGGCCAAGTAGAAAAAGATAAAAGAGTCGAATTAAATGATTGTGTGATCAAAAGTAAATAGGAGAACAGGATGAAAAACTTAATTTTTTTCGCAATCGTTTTGGCAATCACCGCATCTGTCGGCGGTTGCGGGCAAAAGACGGAAACAACCGAAAATATAGCTTTGTCAAATGACAATACAGCAGAAGCGACCGAATTACCGGCCGCCCGAACGGAAGAGAAAACCGCAACGGATCCCGACAGTAAAGGAGCGGCGGCGGCAACACCGACCGAAGCCGTGAATACATTTGCCGAAGGAATGAAGGACAAAGACGCTGAAAAAGTAAAAAGCGTTTTGACCGCCGAGTCGCTTAAACTTATGGAACAAGCCGCTCAATCTAATAACAAAATGTCGTTTGACGAATTTATCAAGAGCGGCGAAGGAGCGAAGGTTTTTTCGTTTGAAGGCGAGCCGTCAAACGAAAAAATTGACGGCGACAAAGCAACGGTTGAAGTCAAATCAAAGGGCGAATCCGCCCCCGTCACTCTGGTCAAAGATGACGGCGGCTGGAAAATCGCTTTCGATCAGATGAAATAATGTAATCTCAAAAAATTTGAAATCGTTTTTTTTAAACCGATTTCAAGCGGGAAAGTAATCAAAAACTGGAACCTTCCACTGCCCCGTCCCCAAAAAACGGAAAAAGAAATTCTCCTGTCTTCAAAGAATTATCCGCTTCTGTTTAAATATTCGTTAAGGATTACTTTCCCGCTCCGGAGTCGTATAAGAAAATTCCAACGGTGTTTTCTTATACGACCCGAAAATAACCACACCTTGTTTTCTAAAACTTCGGCGGAATTCCGCCGCGGTTAGTGGAAAAAGTCGAACCGCCGATCCGGCCGCGTTCGAATTCTTCGCTCGTTCGTTTTTGAAATTTTGTTTCTAAAATTTTCGCAAAATCCGCGTTTTCGTTCATTGCCAGACACGGCTCGCGGAAAACGCACTTCCGGCAGTTGTCTTCCGACGGATGCGGATAAAGCCGGAGATCGGGAGCGGTTATATCCAACGCTTCTCCGGCGATCCTTTGGCGGATGTCTTTGAGTTCCCTCCGGCTTTTCGGAATCTTCGTCCGGCGGAAAAATTCATTTCCCGTCCGTTTGATATATTTCCGCTTTGTTTCAAATTCTTCGCTTGTCAAATCCTTTTCGCTTCCCGGATGAAAACAGAGTTCGTTGAAAATCACACCCTTAATTTTCATTCCGAGAAAATATTCCTCCCAGGCCCAGCAATAGGCGGTGCTTTGCTCATCGAGCATCAGAAGTTCCGTGTCGGTAAATTCACGCTCGACCAGCCGGTGTTCGATGATCCAATAGCGGCGTTTGTCGTCCATCACGAGCATATCTATCAAACCGCGAAACCGCACCGGAACGAGATGGCCTTCGATTTCGTCGGGATCGGGGATGACCAGATCGGTGCCGGGGTCTCTCGGATCGGGAATGTTCACGTCAAAATCCGTCTCCACCCGGATCGGCGTAAATTCATCCACGAGCGGCGACCATTGGAAGTATTTTCTGAGCAGATCTTCGCCGAGTTCGAAATGTCTGATCCATTCATTTTTTTCATTTTCCGTGAGGTCAAACTCTTTCTCGTAAGCCGCCCTCTGTTTTTCCATCGAACTTTGAAAACCTTTGAGTGCCTGCGGCAGAACGACGACGCGATTCCATTCCCACATTCCGGGAAAATAATAGAGTGCGAGGGCATCACGCACCGCCCGTTTAAAATCGAAAACCTGCGGCCGCGGCCGCGGCTCGAGATTCTGCCGCGAACGCGAACCGAAATCCCAAGCCCGACGGCATTTTTTAAATAGCTTTCTGTCCGAAGACCTGATGATATACGCCCAAGCCATTTGGCGTTAATGATAACGCAGGGATTTACCGGCGGACAAGAAAATCCGGCAAAAATGCGGCTTCGGCATTAATGAATCTTTACAAAACAAATCGGCTCTACTAGCGATTAGGGCAGATAATTCCTATAATGTTTGTTTCGCAATTTAAGAAAATAACAATTTTATTCAAAAGAGGATCATAAATGGCAGAACAATTTGATGTAACGATTATCGGCTCGGGACCGGGCGGCTATGTGGCGGCGGTTCGCGGAGCTCAGATGGGTTTGAAAGTAGCATTGGTGGAAAAAGAAGAAACCGAACGTTTGGGCGGAACTTGCGGACTTCGCGGCTGTATTCCGACGAAGGCGTTGCTTAACGCCGCTCATCTTTATCAAAAGGCGGGACATTTTGAAGATTTCGGGCTATCGGTCAAGGAATTAAGTTACGACTGGCCGAAGGTTCAGAAATATAAATCCGATGTCGTCAACAAAAATGCGGCGGGCGTCACTTACTTGATGAAGAAAAATAAAGTGACGGTCTTTAACGGCTTCGGCAAAATTCTAAAACCCGGCAAAGTTGAAGTTGACTTAAATGACGGCAAAAAAGAAACGATCGATACGAAAAATATCATCATCGCGACCGGGTCGGTCGTCCGGCCGATCAAGGGTTTTGAAACGGACGGCAAACAGGTCGTCAATTCCGATCATATTCTGGAATTAGAAAATGTCCCGAAATCGCTGGTCGTTATCGGTTCGGGAGCGGTCGGCGTCGAATTCGCTTCCGTCTATGCCCGCTTCGGAACCGACACGACCGTCGTCGAACTCTTAGACCGCATCGTTCCGATCGAAGACGCCGATGTTTCCAAACAGCTCGAACGCTCGTTCAAAAAACAAGGCATCAAAGTGATGACCGGCGTCAAACTCGACACGATGAAAAAGTCGAAAAACTCGGTCAAGGTTTCGGGTAAGGATTCCAAGGACAAAACGGTTGAACTCGAAGCCGAAATGATCCTTGTCGCCATCGGTCGTATGCCGTATTTAGAAAATCTCGGACTTGAAAACACAAAGGTCGTCGTCAACGAACGCGGTACGGTCAAGGTCAACGAATTCTGCGAAACTGACGAACCGGGCATATACGCCATCGGCGATGTCATTGACACGGCCTGGCTTGCTCACTTAGCTTCCAAAGAAGGAATCCTGGTCGTTGAAAAGCTGGCGGGCAAAAAGGTCGAACCGATCAAACAAAACCTCGTCCCGAACTGCACCTACTGCGACCCGGAAGTCGCCAGCGTCGGTTTGACCGAAGAAAAAGCCAAAGAAGCGGGCTACGACGTCAAGGTCGGAAAATTTCCCTTCTCCGCATCAGGCAAGGCTCGAATCCTCGGCGAAACGGACGGTTTTATCAAGATCGTCGCCGAATCGAAATACGATGAAGTCCTCGGCGTTCACCTCATCGGACCGCACGCGACGGAATTATTAGCCGAAGCCGTCGCCGCCATGGCACTCGAAACAACCGCCGACGAACTCGGCAGAATCATCCACGCTCACCCGACCGTTTCGGAAGCAATGATGGAAGCCGCCGAAGGCGTTCACGGTCTAACAATTCATATGTAAAATACATTTTTTATATCTTTTAGAAGAGGAGTTAGGATTGCCTGACTCTTTTTTTATTTAATGATCACCAAAGAAACGTATTTAAAACTCATTGCATCAAACAATCAAATTTCAGGTTGAACATTCTTAATTTATGTATAAAAGACACTTAGGTATCAGAATTTTTCTTTTGATGTTGGCCTTTGGTTTGGCATCAGTTCCATTCTTCAGAAGCTTATATGTTCAATACAATTTATACTTCATCAATCTTCCTAAAACAAAGTCAAATAGTCCTCTTATTATTTCACCTCAAGACAAGAATAAAATGGGATATGGCGGTGCGAGCGGACCTCATTCACCAAGTAAACCGCAGAAAGTAATTAATTCGCTTGGTAGCAAAAGAAATCCACACGTTGTCAAAAATGCTGATGTTACGAGAGTTTTGCTTCAGAACGCAGACCTTGAAGAAATTGAAATAGAAAACTCCGATTTTAGTTATGCAAATCTAAGAAAAGTTAATTTTTCAAAAGCATCTATCATTTACTCGAGTTTTATCTCAGTAAATTTTAAAAATGCTGATTTTAGGGGAGCTAAATTATTCGGCTCGGATTTAACTAATGCCGACTTTTCAAATGCAAACTTTACACGTGCCAATTTCGCACATTCCGATTTCAGCAATGCGAACTTGACCAACTCTGACCTAACAGACACCAATTTGAGTAATGCAAGTCTCCAATCAGTTAAAGGATTAACATATAAACAGTTGCGAAAGGCTCTGATTAACGAACACACGACTCTCCCGACAAGTATGGAATCAAAAAGAGATACTTTGTTCAAACGTTCTCAACAAAGAATGAAGGAACTAAATAAAAAAATGTCATTTAAAGAATTAGAATTATTTTCCAATGAGTTTGATTTTTTGGATTAAAAGAGAATTTCCTACCTTTATCCTTAAAGTCATTCATAATCTTCACAATTCATATGGAATTCTTAAATGAGGACTATTGAGCATATCTTTTTTTGATTTAATTCAAACATCGAAATAATTTTCAAATATTTGTCTTTTTTAATCTTCGGGCATAAAATGTTTCTACTCCAAAAATTAAAAGTGGAAAATTTATACCGATGAATAAAAAAATTGCCAATTCTGTTCTGATATTTTTGTTTTTATTAACGGCGAATGTTTTCGGACAGTCGGAAGCCGTCGTCACCGCTGAAGATTATGCCCGGGCTGAAAAGATGCTCGGGATTAATGCCGGAAAATTTGTTGACCGGGCCGGAGTTCGTCCCGTGTGGCTCGCGGACGGAAGATTCTGGTATCAGGTTCTGACCGCCGACGGCAAAGAATATGTTTTGGTAAATCCGGCGAACGGCGAACGGGTCGTTTCGGCGAGCAAAGACAGTTTGCTTGAGGGATTTACCGAATCCGAAAACAATCAAAGACGCAATTCTTTGGAAATTCCTTCGCCCGATGGGAAAAAGGTCGCATTTATCAAAGACTGGAATCTTTGGGTTAAAGATGTCGAAAGCGGTCAGGAAAAACAATTGACCAAAGACGGCGTTGAGAATTTCGGTTATGCGACCGACAATGCGGGCTGGCGGAAAAGCGAACGCCCCGTCATTCTCTGGTCGCCCGATTCCAAAAAGATCGCCACCTATCAGCAGGACCAACGCCACGTCAGCGATATGTATCTCGTGACGACCAACGTCGGCGCACCGAAATTGCAGGCCTGGAAATATCCTCTGCCCGAAGACGAAAAAGTGATACAAATTCATCGCGTCATCATCGAAGTTGATTCCGGCAAGATCATCCGCCTGAAGATGCCGCCCGATGACCGGCGGGGAACGCTCTGTGATGATATTTCCTGCACGGGAAAATTCGACGACAACGAATGGAACGCCGATGCGAGCAAATTAGCCTTTGTTTCAACTCCGAGAGATCATAAAAAAGCGACTTTGAGAATTGCCGATGCCGCCACGGGCGAAGTCAAAGATGTTCTGGAAGAAACGGTCAAAACGCAATACGAATCGGGACAAGGCTCGATCAACTGGCGATATTTGCCCGCCTCGAACGAATTTATCTGGTATTCGGAACGCGACGATTGGGGACATTTATATTTATATGATCTCAACGGCAAACTCAAAAATCAGATCACCAAAGGCAATTTTGTCGTCACGAGACTTCTAAAAGTTGATGAACAAAACCGCCGTCTTTATTTTGAAGCCAACGGACGCGAAACGGGACGCGACCCGTATTTCACCCATTTTTACAGCATTGATTTTGACGGCACGAACTTAAAACTTCTGACACCCGAAGACGGCAATCACCGCATCACTTTTTCCGAAGACAGCAAATATTTTGTGGACGAATTTTCAAAACCGGACGTTCCGCCCGTTGCGGTTCTGCGGGATATGTCGGGCAAATTGATCGCAACGCTCGAAAAAGCCGACATCTCGCGTCTTACCAAAACGGGCTGGAAACCGCCTCTGCCCGTGACGGTCAAAGACCGCAACAATAAATGGGATCTATACGGCCTGATGTTCACGCCTTCGAACCTCGACCCGAAAAAGAAATACCCGGTCGTTAACTACATCTATCCGGGACCGCAGGGCGGAAGCGTCGGCAATCGTTCGTTTACGGTCAACCGCAGTGATCATCAGGCTTTAGCCGAACTCGGTTTTATCGTCGTGGCGATCGACGGAACCTGCAATCCCGACCGCGAAAAATCCTTCCACGACGCCTGCTACGGAAATATGGCGGATAATACTTTGGAAGATCAGATCGCCGGACTAAAACAATTGGCCAATAAATATCCCTATATGGATCTGGAAAGAATCGGCGTCTGGGGCCATTCGGGCGGCGGATTCGCGACCGCAGCGGCGATGTTCCGGTATCCCGATTTTTACAAGGTCGGAATTTCGGAATCGGGCAACCACGACAACCGCAATTACGAAGACGATTGGGGCGAACGCTACATCGGCTTATTAAAAGGCGACAATTACGAAAAACAGGCAAATCAAATCTATGCCGAAAACCTGAAAGGCAAACTTCTGCTCGCCCACGGCGGTCTGGATGACAATGTTCCGCCCTACAACACCTATCTGGTCGTTGACGCTCTGGTTAAAGCCAATAAGGATTTTGATCTGATAATTTTCCCGAATGCGAGGCACGGCTACGGTGTGGACAGTTTTTATATGACGCGGAGGCGTTGGGATTATTTTGTTGAGCATCTATTAGGAGCAAAACATCCGAAGGAATACAAGATCAAGATCGAACGCGATCCGCGTATGTAGATGTACTGAACAGTTCTTCCGATCGCTGAAAGCGATAAAGATAATAGCGTAGGGTGAAACCCTACGACCATTCGCAAGAAAGAATCCGACGCTGGAAGTGTCGAACAATCAATGTTATTAGTTCGACACTTCCAGCGTCGGATCAGTTTTTTATACCTAACGTAGGGTGTCGCTCGCTTCACTCGCTTTACCCTACGCTATTATCTCCTGTCCCCGTTGGGGACTTTAAGAAATTTATTTTTCAGACAGCTCTTTTCGTTTTAATCAAGAGTTTGTTTTTAATACCTAACAAGCCTTCGGCAAGCATCAATAATTTCGTCCAGACTCGGCAGATAATAATCTTCCATTTGCGGGGCGAACGGGACGGGCGAATCTATCGAGGCAATACGAATTATCGGAGCATCGAGCCATTCAAAGGCTTCTTCGGCGATGATGGCGGAGAGTTCGCCGCCGATGCCGCCTGTCAGAGATGCTTCGTGCAAAATAAGCACACGATTTGTCTTTTTGACGGTTTCGAGAATCGCATCTTTGTCGAGCGGGGCAAGCGTTCGAAGGTCTATAACTTCGATGTTTAGACCGTCTTCCGTCGAGAGTTTTTCCGCCGCGTCGAGAGCGTTTAAGGTTTGAGCTCCGAAGGTGATGATTGATAAATCATTGCCTTCTCTGGCGACACGAGCCTTGCCGATCTCGACGGTGTAATCTTCCGCCGGCAATTCTTCCCTTAACCTAGGCATCCGGTAGAGTTTTTTATGTTCAAAAAAGAGAACCGGATCGGGATCGTTGATCGCGGCTTTCAAAAGACCTTTTGCATCTTCCGCATTGGAAGGATACGCCAGATAAATCCCCGGCATGTGAAGAAAATAGCCGTCAATGGACTGGCTGTGGCAAAGACCACCATGGATGTAACCGCCCACAGTAACACGAATGACCACTGGGCAGCTCCACGTATTGTTGGAACGGT
>JBGTRS010000042.1:0-15213 GCA_041940665.1 Pyrinomonadaceae bacterium
GGCAAATAAGGCGAAAATCAGAACAGCGGCAAGATAAATTTTCCAATCCGGTTCAAAAGTATTTGCAAAAAAGATTCCGGCGGCAAAACACACCGAAAGCCATAAAAGCGGAAAAAGCGTGAAATGTTTGGAAGAGGTGAGAGACATTTTTTTATGTGAGTTCTATTTGGTTTTTATCATCCTACGCATATCCCGAAAACGTTTATCGCTGATCCCGGCAACCAGCAAGAGGTGTTCGGGACGACGAAACCCTCCGAATTTTTCGCGGTGTTCGATAATTTTCGCGGCGGTTTTTGCACCGACATTGGGAAGTTTCTCCAATTCCTCGGCGGTCGCCGTATTGATGTTCACCGCGTTTTCCGAGACCCGAATTTTTTGAGAACTTTGAAAATTTTCAGGCCGATCTGATGAGCAATTTATGACCGAAAAACTTAAAGTCAATAGTGTTAAATATTTAAAGAAAATTTCAAATAGAACGTGGTTTTTCATCGAAAATTCATCAAAATTGCTTTTGCACTTACATTGTGCAGAATGCTAGAAGTTCTTTTATTTTTAACTTTAGAGATATGAAAATGGACTTTTCCACAGGTTTTCCACAGGATTTCTGTGGAAAAGTGAGTTTTTTACCAAAACGTTACAAAAACGTTTCGTCAAATTCTAAAAATATTCAAAGTAATACTTTAACATTTAACAAAAAGTTAAAACCTGAAAAACAATCTGGAAATTACAAATAAAACTCAAAATTCCCGGCCTTCTTCCATCTCCTGAACGGCCTCGTAGGCTTTTTGCGTAACGGGTCTGGCTCTCTTACTTCCGTCCATTTCGCCAATGAAACCGTCGGCAACAAGAGCGTCGAGAATGGCGGCGGCACGCCCGTAACCGATTCTCAAATGTCTCTGCAGAAGCGATGTCGAAGCACGTTTGGCGTCAACGACGGTTTTCAGAGCATCACCGAAGAGTTTATCCTGTCTGCCGGGCAGATCGCCGAAATCATCCATTTCCTCTTCCGATTTCGTGATGGTCTCATCATATTCGGGATTACCCTGGTCTTTGATATGTTTAACGATCTTCTTTATTTCTTTTTCGTCAACATAGGCACCGTGAACGCGGATGAGTTGGGATGTAGCAGGCGGCAAAAAGAGCATATCGCCTTTGCCGAGCAGTCTTTCCGCACCATTGGCATCAATAATCGTGCGGGAATCGATTTTTGAAGAAACGCGGAAAGAAATTCTCGCCGGAAAATTTGCTTTGATGAGTCCCGTGATGACGTCAACCGAAGGCCTCTGCGTGGCGAGAACGAGATGAATGCCGACAGCCCGTGCCATCTGAGCGAGGCGTGTGATTGATTCTTCGACCTCTTTGCCCGAAACCATCATCAGGTCTGCCAGTTCGTCTATGATGATGACGATATAGGGGAGTTTTTGATGCGGATTGCCGTCTTCATCAAATTCTTCGATCTCGTTGCGGCGTTTGACCTCGGCATTAAACCCATCAATATTTCGTACGCCCCAACCGGCCAATTCTTTGTAACGGCGTTCCATTTCGCCGACCGCCCATTTAAGCGAAATGGCGGCTCGTTTCGGGTCGGTGATGATCGGCGTGGCCAGGTGCGGAATGTCTTCATAGACGCCGAGTTCAAGGCGTTTCGGATCAACCATTATAAACTTTACTTCGTCGGGTTTCGCTTTATAGAGAATCGAAACGATCAGTGAGTTGACGCCGACGGATTTGCCTGCACCGGTCGCACCGGCGATCAATAGATGCGGCATTTTGGCGAGATCGGCAACTTCTCTATGTCCGTCAATTCGCTTGCCGAGAGCGATGGTTAAAACCGATTCGGAACTATCGAATTTGTCCGATTCGATCACGTCCCGCAAAAAGATCGTATCGCGTTTTTCATTCGGCACTTCGATCCCGACATAAGCCTTGCCCGGAATTCTTTCGATGCGGATAGATTCAGCTTTGAGAGCGAGACAGAGATCATCAACCAAACCCGTCACACGCGAATATTTAACGCCCGGTGCGGGTTTGAATTCATAGGTCGTCACGACCGGACCTTCACCGATGTTGACGACCTTACCGGCAACATTGAATTCCTCGGTTTTCTTCGTCAGATTTTCGGCGATGGCGTAAAGTTCCTCATCCTTTTGTTTGACACGCTCGGGCGGCGGATTTAGGAATTCGGGCAGAGGCAAAATGTAATCATCGAAATTTTGCGGCGGAGCCGGTTCAGAATCTTCTTCTTCCTCGTCTTCAAAATCTTCAAATTCTTCCAAATCTTCTTCGTCCAGTTCGCCCGTTTCCTGAATCGGCCGGATCGGAATTTTTGTCGCTTCGCCGATGATGTCTTTGACTTCGGTCAGATTTCCGCTGACGGACACGGCTTTCGCTTTTTCGGCCGGTTGTTCGAGAACGGTTTCTGTTTCGGCTTTTTCCTCGACCTTTTCCGCTTGAGCCGCCCGGTTGACGATGACGGGTTTTTCTTCTTCGGCCGTTGCGGGTATTTCGCTCAAAGATTCCAGAGCATTTGATAACTTATCGCCGAGCGTCTGTTTTTCTTCTGCTTCTGTTTTAGCCGTTTTCGCCTGAGCGTTGATAATATTCGGCTTCCCGTTTGTTTTCGCTTCTGCCAGAGACTCCTGTTCGTGTTCGGCCTTCATCTTGCGGTATTTTGAAGACCATTCGCCGAAGCGGATTTTGAAATTGCTCCAGGCGATCTCCAGACTTTCAAAAAACGATGCGTAGGAAAAGTTCGTAACCAGCACGATGGAGGCCAGAAACAGTGCGAAAAATAAAATTCCCGTGCCGATCGTGTTCAGAAGGGCAGTAGAAACTTCCGTAAAAAATGCTCCCGTAATGCCGCCGTAGAAACCGAAAAGCGAGAACAGCGATGTTCCCGTCAAGACAAACAAAAGAACGCCGATGACGCGGGCGGGCGGTGTATAGAGAGTTTTAGAGACGAGAAATCTCGTGCCGATGACAAAAAGCAAAACCGGCAGAGAATAGGCCATCAGTCCGAATGCCTGAAACAGAATGTCGGCGACAAACGCACCAACGACGCCGATCCAATTCTGCGTTTCGGTGGTCGTGCTCGTGTTGAGCGAAACGTCCATCGGGCTGGAACTTATCAAACACAAAAACATCAAAACGCCGACGGCATACAAAATGATGGCGACAATTTCATTATAATGCGATTTGGAGTTTCCTGCGGTTGTCTTCGTTCTACGAGTTGCCATTATTTCCGATTAAAAGGAGCGTGGTAAGAAAAAAAGTTGTTCTGCCTTATCATACACGATTTTCCGGAAATTTCTAAGAAATAGTTAATTGTTTGTTAAATTGTCTCCTCAAGTTCCTAAAAACCAGGCATTTTAAATATATCCCCGACGGTTAATTTTTTTTTCGTAATGTTTTGCAAAAAACTTCATTTATATATGCAGGCGGATATTTCGATATTTCAGCACAAAACAACTAGCATCACAATAGCGTTTTCTGCGTGCCTTAAAAAAAATCTATAAATATTACGGAGAAAAAAATTAATGTTAAAACACAAGATTTTGGCATTGACCATTTTGATCTTACTTTTTCTCTTCCACACAGACGACAGAGTTTCAGCCCAAAACTTGTTCACCAACGGCGGTTTTGAAACAGGCAATTTCACTGGTTGGACGGCAATAAACGCTCCGACTCCTTTTGAAAATTGGAGAGTAACGGGAAGCGGAGCTTGTTACTGCGACAGTCCCGTTCCGACAGCCACATCGGTTCAAGAAGGGTCTTTTAACGCTCATCAACCCGTTGCTTCAGCTCCGGGGTCATATTTGCTGTATCAGGACATAGCCGTTCCGGCGGCAAGTAATTTGCAATTGCGGTGGATGCACAAATATCAAATGAATCTAAGCACTTATTGTGCCGGTGGGGCTTGCGGAACGGCAACTTTTGCAGTTGAAATACTGAATACTTCAAACGTGCTTTTGCAGACGCTTTACACGGTCACAACTTCCGGCAGTTCAAATACAAACACGGGTTGGGTCAATAGCGGGGCTAATATTTCGGCATACGCCGGGCAAACTATCCGGGTCCGTTTCAGAACGACGGTTACGGCAAATTATGCCGGTCCGGGCAGATTGGAAGTTGACAACGTCCGAACGCTTGCTCCAACCGCGGCCAATGTTTCGATCGGCGGACGAATAACAGATAACGGCAAAACAAGCATTCCTCGTGCTATGGTTACTTTAACGGATTCGAACGGAAATTCCCGGACGGTTATATCCAATCTATTCGGCCACTATAAGTTTGATGAAGTTCAAGCCGGAGAAACATATGTTTTGGTTGCCAACCACGGGAAATATACTTTTGCTGATAATCCCCGTGTAATCTCGGTCGAAGATAATCTATCGAATGTTGATTTTCAAACGAGTCCTTAAAAAAACTGAAATTCTCCTGTAAAGTCGAAAAACCCCTTCTCTTTTCGACTAAAAAGCCGGAATCATTTGAGACTCGATTCCGGCATTTTTTTTATACATACTTTTGAAAAAATTATCTCGTCACGAAATTCCTTTTTTATAAAGCAGAAATTCCTTGATAAATTCGTCAATATCGCCGTCCAGAACTTTATCAACGTCCGATCTTTCGTGTTTCGTGCGGGTGTCTTTGACGAGTTTATAGGGTTGCAGAGTGTAGTTGCGGATCTGTGAACCGAAGGAGATGTCCTGTTTGTTCTCTTCGAGTTCGGCGGTTTCGGCACGGCGTTTTTCCATTTCAAGTTCGTAAAGCCGCGAACGTAAAACCTGCATGGCGACCTGTCTGTTCTGCAATTGCGAACGCTGATTCTGACAGGTGACGACGATATTGGTCGGCAGATGCGTAATTCTCACTGCGGAATCCGTCACGTTGACGTGCTGACCGCCCGCTCCGGACGAACGGTAGGTATCGATCCGCAGGTCTTTATCATCAATTTCGATCTCGATGTCGTCATCAATTTCGGGCGAAACAAAAAACGATGTGAACGAAGTTTCGCGGCTTCCGCCGGAATTAAACGGCGAGATTCGCACCAAGCGGTGAACGCCCGCTTCCGCCGATAAAAGTCCGTAAGCATATTCGCCTTCGACGCGGAATGTCGCCGATTTGATGCCGGCTTCACTGCCCGGTGTTTCGTCGAGAATTTCGACCTTAAAACCTTTGTTTTCCGCCCAGCGGACATACATCCGCATCAGCATCTCCGACCAATCCTGGGCATCCGTTCCGCCCGCTCCGGCCTGGATCGAACAGATCGCGTTATTGGCATCGGTTTCGCCCGAAAGAAGTGCTTGAGTTTCCGCTTCTTCGACTTCCCGTTCGAGTCTTTCGATAAGTCCGGTCAGCTCATTTGCGGAATCTTCATCCGCTTCGGCAAATTCAAACAAAACTTCCGCATCCGAAACCGCCGTTTCAAAACTTTTCTGGCTCTCCAGAGCCTTCTCGATGCGGCTTCGCTTCTGAACGATCTTCTGAGCCTTTTCCTGATCGTTCCAAAAATCCGGCTCGGACATCTGTGCTTCTAATGCTTTTAGTTCCGTCTCTTTGGCAGGTGCGTCAAAGAAACCTCCCGAGTTGTAAGACCTTCTCTTTTATCTCTTCGTATTTTGTATTCAGTTCGGTTAAATCCATTTTTATTGATGCTGTCCGATATGGAATCTCATTCCGGTAATTTTTCCGTCAGCAATGCTGAGCGGACGATAAATATAATAAAGGATTTTGTTCTCCGGGAAAATCACGTAAGCCGTTTTGTCTTTCTCCCAAACTTCGATGTGCGTCTGGCGGAAAAATACATAGCTGGAGAGATAGATCATAACTAAAATTAAAAACCGCTATAAAAATTCTGTTTTTCATATTTTATGTGAATCAAGAGTAGAAACTAAAACCCGTCGGTTTCTTCAAATCTTTACGTTCCTTGCCGCTTGGCGGAAAATTTTGCATTAACCTTTCCGCTAAGTTCAGCAATTATCAAAGCAAATGGCTCCCGCCAAGTCGCCAAGTACGCCAAGAAAATTAAAAGAATTTCTACCCTTGATTCACATATTTTATGAATAAAATAACTATCTCGAGTAAAAACATTCTCCGCCGTGATTGCAAAAATCCGATTTGGTAAGAATCGTATCTAGTCCAATAATTGGACGGTAGATATGATAAAAACCATTTGCCGGAAAGACGATCTCGACACAACCTTCCATAGGACATCCTTCTCTTTCTGCATAAACTTTTCTGTGATTCTGTCGAATCATAAAATAACTTGAAATGTATGCGATAAATAAAATTGCCAACAATGTGAGTAGTATTTTCTTTTTCATTTTTTTCTTTTTCTAAAACTAAAGATTAATAAGCCAAAACTTACGATCGAACAGAGCCAGGCGAACCATTCGCCGTATTTGACATAGACGGTTTGTTTGCCGTCGGATTTGGAAACCGGCCAAATCCGTACGGCTTCCGTGTAAACATCCGCCGTGTCCAGAACTTCGCCGCGTTCGTTTATATAAGCCGTAATGCCGACGTTCGTAACCCGCAGGACTGGACGATTCGTTTCGACCGCCCGGAACACTCCGCTAGCTAAGTGCTGACGCAAAACGGGCGTATTGCCCAAATATCCGTCGTTGGTCATCTCCACCAAAACATCCGCACCTCGGCGGACATATTCCCTTGAAAGCGACGGAAAATGAGATTCAAAACAGATCATCACACCCGCTTTCGCTTCGCCGAACGGCAAAAGATCATATTCAACGCCGGGAGAAAAACGTCCGACCATCGGCGGGATCAACCACTCGATCGGTTCGGGTAACGGAACGAATTCGCCGAAGGGAAGAAGATGGATCTTGTCGTATTGAACGACCTTTTCGCCCTTTTCATTGATCAGAACGGCGGAATTAAAATATCCGTTTTCGCGACGTCTATCCGGTTCGGCGGAATTGAACAAAACCGAAACATTGTTTCTTCCGGCAAAACCGTTGATATATTGGCGAAACTCCGGGTCTAATTCGTAGTTGTAATTCATCGGCGACTCCGGCAGGACGACGGTTACTTTTCTATCTCCGGTCGTCGGGCTTTGTTCTTCGATCTTTTGCAAGGCAGTTTCGGCTTGATCGATCTGTCTTTGCCGCAAATTCTGCCAAATTTCCGGCGTTAAACCCATCATCGGAACATTCGGCTGAACGGCGACCACGTAGTTTGAGCTTGTTGCTTTAGGAAGTTCAACAGTCGGCAAACTGCGTGATGCCATTGAAATAGGTAAGCCTATTAATATGATCTGGAAAATATGTGTAAAAACAATTATCAGTTGTTGGCGGCTGGTAACTTTCTTATTTTCGAGTTCTTCTTCAGTTAGATCTTCAATTTTGAGAATTTTATAAATCGATTCTCCCAACCAACAATTAAAAGCATTAAAAAACACGACGCAAAATCCGACAAAAAAGACTCCGCCAAAACTTGCATATTCGACAAATGAATTAAATGCCTGTGAATAACCGACCGCGTTCCAGTTATTTCCCGATGTGTAGAGTCTTAAAAATTCGATCGCCGTCCAGAGAAAAGGAGCGGACAGAATTCCCCAGTGACCGAAGCGTTTTAAGAAGATTGAAAACACGCCGCCGAAAAGTGCCGTGTATAGTCCGACGACGGAGGCCGCACAGAGCATCAGGATATATGTCAAAATGACGGGAAAACCGGCGTAAGTTATCGGTGCGAAGGTCAGCCACCAGCACGTACCGAAAAAGAAAACCGTGCCGAAAAGCCAGCCGGTCAGAAAGGATTTTATAAATGATTCCTTCTCGTTTTCGACGGCGACAAAAAGGGGAATAAGAGCAAACCAGGCAAGAATCCAGAATTCAAAATCGGGAAATGCCAGGATCAAAAGAACGGCTGAAGCAATTGCCAAAAGCGAGGATTTGAATGATGGAAGATTTTTTTTTATTTTCGAGAAAAACTTCATTCCCGCATTTTATCAGAAAGCATTTATTGATTGTAAATTCGTCAGTTTGATTTATTTTTTTTCAAAATGACAGTTCAGTTTGAACGCACCAATCAAAATTTGTCATTTTTTTGTGCCAAAATTTGTCAACTTAACGATAAATGTCGGAACGAATATGTCAGATTGAATTGTTCGATAAAAACGGGGCGATACAATATAGTTCATTTTGAATGATAAAATTGAATTGATATAACTTTTGCAAACATTACGTTTAAAAGAAGGAGAGCCGGGTTTTTCAACCCGGCTCATATATCGGAAGGACAACTGAAGGAACGCTCGGAAGGTGGTCAAGCGTAGTGGCAAACCACGCTCGGAGAAGTGTTGGCGGCGGGGTCTTAATTCTTATTGAACTAAGCTAGCCGCTGATAACTATTGCACTTAGCGTGCCAAAAGTTATAGGCAGGATAAAAAAAACTTGTCAAAATAGCTTTTCGCTCAATAATTACGGTATTTCGAGCAAAATTTTAGACTCAAAGCCCGATATAAAATTTACGTTTATACTAGATTTTGAGTCTCTTTTCAACCCCGAAAGTTACACTTTTTGGGATATTATCTTGAACAACGCTCCAGCTGACGCTCCAATCCGATTGCCTCGGCATTGTTTTCGTCTATTTCACGTGCCGAAACGGAATAGCTTTTAGCCTGCGAGCAGTCTCCTTTTTGAATATAAATCCGTCCCAAAAGAATATGGGCGTCAATCAATTGATTATTCCAGAAAAGTGCCGTTTTCAAATTGCTCTCGGCATTTTCCAATTCGCCCCGTCGAAAATATATCTTGCCTTTGATCTGATAACTTTCCGCACTCATCGGTTCCTGAACGATGATCCGGTTCAAAACGGTCATCGCTTCATCATCGCGGCCATCGCTGTAAAGCTGTTTGGCATTCTTTAATAAAACTTCCGTTTCATTCAGAGGCTTCTGAACCGTCGCCACATTTTTATCCATAACCAAGGTTATGCTCACGAACTCACGGCGATTGAGTTGCTGGACTCTCGGATCAATCCCGTCCAAAATTCCCTTTTTCCAACTGATTTCGAGTTTTCCGTATTTATTATCAAGTGTCAAAAACCGGCGGGCTTGATTGTCAAAATCTCCGGCGGTCGGATCGCCCGTTTTTTCCAGAGCCTTGGCGATCAAAAAATACGCTTCGCCGTCCGTCGGATTGCTTGCCAGAACGGGACGAATCGCATCGGCGGCCTGTTTGTAGTCTTCTTGTAAAAAGAATGCCAAGCCGAGATTAAAATGCGGTGTTGTTTCCTTATCCGCCGATTCCGCCGCTTTTCTTAAGAATCCAAGACCGTCGCTCAGATATTTAGCTGATTTTTTATCGTCTTTTTTTGATTGACGCGAGGCTTCGATGGCGATCGCTCCGAGGGCGTTATAAACGCTTGTTAATTTCAAATCTTCCGCCAAAGGACTTAAAACCGCCAAAGCCTGTTCAAAATCCTTCTGTTGCCAATAGATCACACCCGAAAAATAAGCCGCTTCCGCGTAATATTTGTCTTCGGGCGGAATCTGCGAAAAATAAGCGAGGGCGTTATTGTATTCCTTTCGATTTAAATAAAGATGACCGAGTTCGAGTGCCGCATCCGTGTATAATTGATTTTCTCTTTCGCCGGCATAAATCAAAATTCCGTTTTTGAAAAAATTCGCACAGGTTTCACTGCTCGCATCTCCGCACAACAAACCCTTTGTATAAGCCTCAAAAGCTTTTGTCGGAACTTTATTTGCCTTTTCGATAAACTCGTTCAGCTTAAACGGCAGAGCCTTATCTCTTTGATAAAGAATCTGAAAAGCAAGCTGACCCTGAACCGTCTGCAAGTTGCCCATCGCGTCCGTCAAATTTATCTCGCGGGTGATGTTCTTGCCGTCCGGCAAGGTTTCCCCCAAAAACCTGCCTTCATTAACTTTGATGATCTTGGCGTTGACGGTAATGCTCGCCGCCGTATCGTCTTTTGCCGGAATGATATTGTATTTTCCGGCCACCAACAGCGACGCCTTTCCTTCGCGGGCAAGTTTCAACGAGGTCGCCAGCGACGGCAAAATCGTCGTCGGCATATTCAGACGTCTCTGAATAAGTTTGCGTTCCTGATTGGAAACGACGTTGAGACTCGGCACTTTCAGAAGATCGGTCAAAGAATCCGCAATGCTCTCGCCGACCCAATTAAACTCCGCCCGGTTCGAAGTATTCTCAAACGGCAGAATCATGACCGTATCGTAATTATTCGTCTTTGTCTGAGCATTTACCGACAGCAACCCGATCATTAAAATAAACTTTATTAGAAATAATTTTCGCAACATCTTTTTTATAATCCGTTTTTATTAAAACTTTTGATTTTCTTGCCTTTGATGAAAAACTCGCCGTGCAAGTTACTTATAAATTTATCATTAAATTTCTGTTTAAAAACAAAAAATCCGCCCGAAAGCCAAGCGAATGTTTTTATCGAAATAATTTATGCGGTTTTGAAAAAATTGGCGACCCGTACGGGATTTGAACCCGTGTTGCCGCCGTGAAAGGGCGGTGTCCTAGACCCCTAGACGAACGGGTCGCATATTAAATTGGTTGTGATGAACAACTCTTATTTACAGGGGAAAGTAAAAATCTTCACCAAACCCGGTTTCTTTCAAAAATCGCTTCGCTTAATAAAAACGAACAGACAGAATAGCCAAGATGTATTTTTATGTCAAGTGTGGTTAAGAAAAAATGTCCTCTTTTTTGACATAAAATTTTCTCATCTTGTAACTCACCATTTCTTTAACTATCATTCAAAAACACCAGATTGAAAAAATAATTTGACTGATGAGTAAAAAAGAACCGAAAAGAGTATTTTTGATCGACACGATGTCGCACATTTTCCGGGCGTATTTCGCCCCGATGGGGGCGAGACAAGAGCCTTTGCGAAACAGCAGCGGACAGGTTACGCAAGCCGTCTTTGTCTTTACGAGTATGCTGCGGAAACTGATTGACGACGAACAACCCGATTATGTCGCCGCCGTTTTTGATACGGCCGACCCGACCTTCCGGCACGATGCCTATGAAGATTACAAAGCGAATCGGGATGCGATGCCCGATGATCTCGCTTCGCAGCTTCCCTATATCGTCCGTGTCTGTGAGGTCTTAAATGTACCGATCTTAAAAATGCCGGGTTATGAAGCGGACGACATCATCGGGACGCTGGCACTCGAATGCGAAAAACAAAAACTGCAGGCCGTTATCGTTTCCAATGACAAAGATCTTTGCCAACTGGTTCACGATCCATACATTATCTGTATGCGGCAGAATTCGCAGAACATCCGCCGCAAAGTTCCCGTGCCGCCCGTTGAATGGTGCGACGAGGAATGGGTCGAACAGAAGTTCGGTCTGCCGCCCGACAAGATCGTTGATTATCTGGCGTTGATGGGCGATTCGATTGACAACATTCCGGGAGCCAAAGGCATCGGGGCGAAAGGTGCTTTGAATCTCATTTTGGAATTCGGTTCGGCGGAAAATGCGATGGCAAATGCCGACAGTGTCAAACATAAAACCTACCGCAATTCACTCAAAGAAAATCAGGACGACATCCGCCAATCCTTTGAACTCGCCACGGTTCACACGGAAGTTCCGATCAAACTCGATCTCGATCAATTAAAAATGCGTGAACCCGACCGTGTGAAAGCGTATCAGCTTTTCCGCGAACTCGAATTTAATACTTTGACGCGAGAGTTTTCCGATTCCGCACCGCTTTTTGCCGGGCTTGAAGATACCGGCAGTACGGAAAATCAAAGACATTACAAACTCATCAAAACCCGCGAAGATTTGGACAGATTGATCCGCAAACTCTGGGAGTTTGAAAACTGGAGTTTTGAAGTTGACGATTCGAACTCGGAAGAAAACTGCAGTTCATTTTATAAAAAAGAACCGCTCGGCATCGCTATCGCCACGGGTGCCGGTGTTTCGCATTATGTTGATCTCGAAAATTTTAAAGAAGGTCGCGACGAGGCCGTGACGCCCTTGAAGGATATTTTATCGAACGGCTTTCTGGAAAAATGCACGCACGATCTGAAGCGAAACCTGGCGGCTTTGAGTAAATTGGGAATCGAGCCCGAATCCGTTTCGGACGATACGATGATCGCCGCCTATCTGATCGATTCGGGCCGAACGCATTACGATCTGCCGGCACTTGCCCGCTTTAATATTAACGAAGAGGTTTTGCAGGAAATCCCCGAAGGCTGGGAAGAAAATCAATACCGCACCTGCGAACGGGCCGATTGGATCGTTCAGCTCGCTCCCGTTTTTCGTAAACAAATAGAAGAAGACAAACTCGAAAAAATTTACGACGAGATCGAACTTCCGCTCGTGCCGATTCTCTATAAAATGGAAATGGCCGGAATGAAGGTTGATGCGAAAGCCTTAAAGGAAACCTCGGATTTTATCGTCGGCGAACTGGAAAAATTGTCAGCGAAGATCTTTGAACTCGGCGGACGCGAATTCAACATCAATTCCCCGAAACAGGTCGGCGAAGTTTTGCAGGAACTAAATATCGAAACAAAATACAAAACGCCGACCGGAAAAATTTCGACAAGCAAAGACGCTCTGCAGGAAATCGGCGAAACCTACGAGATCGCCAATCTGATTATCGAATACCGCGAACTCGACAAACTGCGTTCAACCTACACGGACGTTCTGCCCGATCTGATCGCCGAAGACGGCAGAGTTCACGGATGTTTGAATCAAACGGTCGCCGCCACGGGGCGTCTATCTTCGACGGATCCGAACCTGCAAAACATCCCGATCCGCACGGAACTCGGGCGACAGATCAGAAAAGCATTCGTTCCCGAATCAGGCTGTAAATTCATTTCCGCCGACTACTCGCAACTCGAATTGCGGATTCTGGCGGACATCACGCAGGATGAAGTGATGCTCGAAGCGTTCAAAAACAACGAAGACATTCACGGCAAAACCGCCGAATTGATCTTTGGAGCGAAAACGGACGAAGAATTAAAAGAAAAACGCCGGCTTGCAAAGGTCGTCAACTTCGGCATCGCCTACGCCGTCGAAGCCTTCGGGCTTTCACAAAGAGTCGGAATTTCGCGTTCGGAAGCCAAAGAGGTCATCGAAAATTATTACGAAACCTACAAAGGCATCAAAAAATTTATGGACGAAACGCCCGAACTTGCCCGCGAACAGGGCTTCGTGGCGACCAAATTCGGCAGACGCAGATATCTGCCTTCGATCAACGACCGCAACTACAACGTCCGTTCGAGAGCCGAACGCGAAGCGATCAATATGCCGATCCAGGGTTTTGCCTCCGATATCGTCAAAATTGCGATGATCAAAGTTGACCGGGCATTAAAACGCGAGAACTTAAAAACAAAAGTGATAATGCAGGTTCACGACGAACTTCTGCTCGAATCGCCGGAGACGGAAGTTGAAACAGTTCTACAACTCGTTACCAAAGAAATGCAGACGGCCGTTGAACTGGACGTTCCGCTGATCGTTGAAGCCGGCACAGGGGATAATTGGATGAATGTGAAATAATCCGACTGCTTGTTTTAATTCCCGGACGTTCCATTTATCTAAGGTAAGCGTTTTTTCATACAAACGCTGTTTTTGACATCTTCGTATTGTCCGAAATTCGGGATGATTTCATAGCCGGATTTCTGATAAAGCCGGATCGCTTCGGGCTGTTTTTGACCGGTTTCGAGAATCGCAAATTTGTAGCCGCTTTCTACCGCCCATTTTTCCAGCTCATTCAAAATCTCAACCGCCACACCTTTCCCGCGGTTTTCGGGACGGACGAACATCCGCTTTATTTCCGCGGTTTCGCTATCGTATTTTTTGAAGGCTCCGCAACCAACTGCTTTTTCGTTCTCGTAAGCGACGACCGCATTGCGAATCGAATCGAGTTTATTAAACTGAGCGTAAAATCCGTGTTCATCGCCGTCGCGGCGGCTCAGGTCTTCATCCAGTAAAGCAACGAGGCTTCGGAAATTTTTATCGTCTGAATTCGCTCTTTCTATTTTCAGCATATTACAAATCAAAAACGATCGGCGGATTGGTCGGCTCGTAAGCTTCATCGCAGTTGGAAGCATTGATAAATTTCACGCCGAATTTTTCGGTTTGTCCGTAACCGCAATGGATATGCCCGAAGATGTGGGCTTTCAATTTATTTCCCGATAATTCTTCAACCTTTTTTACCAATTCTTCGCAACCCGTGTTTTCGATCCAATCTTGTCGCGGCACCTCGTCCAGAATACCGTTCGGCGGGCCGTGTGTGATTAAAATATCCGTGTCATCGGGAATCATTTTCCATTTTTCAGCCATTTCCCCGCCCCGCATTAAATTAAACGCCCAGTCGAAAAATCTTGGTTGCCAGGGCGAGCCGTAAATTTTCAAACCTTCGATCTCGATAGAGGAATCCTGCAAATATTTGATGCCGAAATTGGCGGTCAGAAGTCTTGCCCGACGGTTATTCGTTTCGTAGAGCCAATCGTGATTTCCGGCAACAAAGATTTTATATTCGTGCGGCAAAGATGAAAACCATCTCAGAAAATCCTCGACCTCAACTTGAGTTCCCTGCACGGTCGCATCGCCCGCGTGAATCAAGATGTCACCGTCGGGAACGGCGATCTGCTTATTGCAATTATGCGTATCGGACAGGCAGACGATCTTCATTTTATTTATAAACTTTCGAAACAAAATTTCCGGTCAAGAATTCCTTCGGTTCGATGTCGCTTTGCATTATCACGCCTTTATATTTATTCGAAGCGAGCATATCGGCACATTGGATGAGAGGAGCGGCGGTCGTCGTCTGAATCGCCCGCAGATGTTTTCCGTTTATTTCCAGAGGCTTGATATGAAAAGCCTGTTCGAGCATCCGGCGTCTTCCTTGAGAGTCAAAACCTTCGACCGATGAATGGACGATAACGAAATCGTCTTCGACCGAGGGGACTTTTTCGAGCATCTGATCCTCGAGATTCTGCGGCAGATTCTCGTCAAACGGCAGATGTTTGATCAAGCCTTCCACCCATCTGTAATGACCGGGGTGGCGAAGGGTTTTGTAATCGAGTCGCTTTGCTTTGCCTTCAAAAAATCTCGGCAGATTGGCCGCCCCGCCCGATGTCAGGTCGGCTTCATAGACAAAACCGTTGATGATGATCTTTTCGCGTTCGGAAAGTGCCGGAAGCGTTACCCGTTTATAGTTACGGACGACTCTGGCCGTCTTGACATATTCGGTGGC
>JBGTRS010000043.1:0-15131 GCA_041940665.1 Pyrinomonadaceae bacterium
AATTAGAAAACTTGTCATCGAAAACGGCGAATACGAAGGCAAACAAGCCGATATAGAGTTTATAAAACAAGGGGAATGTGTGAAAATCTAAGTTACGTGATGGAAAGTGTAAAGTCGAATGCTTTGTCGGAAAATTCGATGATCTGTCATTACCGCATCGTTTCCAAGATCGGCACGGGCGGGATGGGTGAGATTTATCTCGCCGAAGACACACGCCTTGACCGCCAAGTTGCATTGAAGATTCTGCCTGCTGAGTTTGCTGAAGACAAAGAGCGGATGAGTCGTTTTGTCCGCGAGGCAAAATCCGCGTCCGCCCTCAATCATCCGAATATTATTACAATTTACGAGATCAACGAATTTGACGGGACGAATTTTATCGCGACGGAATATATTGACGGCGAAATGCTGCGGGACAGTTTGCTCAATAATGAACTGAAAATCGAACAAGCTCTGGATATTGCCGTCCAAACCGCAACTGCTCTCGCGGTCGCCCACGAAGCGGGCATCACGCATCGCGACATCAAGCCCGAAAACATTATGATCCGCCGCGACGGTCTGGTCAAAGTTCTGGATTTCGGGATTGCCAAACTTTGCACGGATGAGGATACCGGGGAAATTGATACGGAGGGCAAAACGAAATTGCAGTTCAAAACCGAAGCGGGTTTGATCTTAGGGACGGCGGCCTATATGTCGCCCGAACAAGCCCGCGGCAAAGTCACCGATGCCCGCACGGACATCTGGAGTTTGGGGTGTGTTTTTTATGAAATGCTGACCCGCCAAAAACCGTTTCAGGGCGAAACGATCGCGGATATTCTGGCCAATATTATCTATCGGGAACCCGTTTCGATCCTCACCCAACGCAAAGATACGCCCGCCGGACTTGAACGGATCATCACCAAGACACTCAACAAAAATATGGACGAGCGTTACCGTTCGGCCAAAGAATTACTGGACGATCTGAAACGATTGCAAACCCGTCTGCTGGTCGAAACGGAACTCACCCGAAGCCACCGGCTCGAGAATTTTCCGCAAATTCAAACGGCTTCGACTCTCAATACGATCGCCGTCCTGCGTTTTTACAATCTCAGCACCGAGAAGGACAACGAGTATTTCAGCGACGGATTGACCGAAGAGATCATTATGAATCTTTCCAAACTGCAGACGCTCAAGGTGGTCGTGCGGAGTTCAATGATGAACTATCAGTCGGAAGGCAAAACACATAAGCAGACGGCGGACGAACTCGGCGTGCAGTATCTGCTGGAAGGAAGCGTCAGAAGACAGGGCAAAGACCTCCGAATTACGGCTCAACTTATAGACACTATCAACGAAACCTATCTTTGGTCGGAAACCTACCGCGGAACGATCGAAGATATTTTTGAAATTCAGGAAAAGGTCGCGACGGAAATCGTTGAGGCTCTCGAGGTGCGTCTGTCGCCCGACGAGAAGGAAATTCTCCACAAACGCTCTACGGAAAATACCGAGGCCTATCAACTCTATCTGCAGGGGCGTTTCTTCTGGAACAAAAGAAGCATAGAAGGAGTGAAAACCGCCATCAGATATTTTGAAAGGGCGATCGAAAAGGATGAGCGGTATGCACTGGCCTGGGCCGGAATTGCCGACTCCTACAGCATCTTAGGCGAATACGGCACCATTCCGCGGAAGGAATTATATCCGAAGGCGAAGGCGGCGGTAAACAAAGCCCTGGAAATTGACGATCAATTAGCCGAAGCCCACACCTCGCTGGCCACACTGCTTATGCTCGAGGAATGGGATTGGGTTAATTCCGAAAAGGAATTCAAACTTGCCCTCGAACTCAACCCGAACTATGCCACGGCCTATCACTGGTATTCCAACTGGCATCTGAGTATGGGAAATCTTGACGAAACTCTCCGTTTGATCCTGCGGGCGGCCGAACTCGATCCGGTTTCGCAAGCGATCCAAAAGGATGTCGGATTGGTTTTGTATTATGACAAGCAATATGATGAAGCGATTGAAATGGTTTCCAAAGCATTAGAGATGGACCCGAATTATTCCGCCGCTCATCGCCTTCTATCGCTTTTGTATCAAGGCAAGGAAATGTTCGATGAAGCCATCTCCGAAAATCGAAAATGGGGAATCCTGACCGGCAATCAGCTCGAAACCGACATCTGTCTTGCCCAGCTTTATGCGGCGGCGGGAAAACGGGAAGAAGCCACAGTGTTGGTTAAAGCCGTTGAAGAAAAAAAACAAACATTCGGCAACTTTTATCGGGCATTAGCTCTGGTTTATGCCGCTCTCGGCGAAGATGAAAAGACCTTTGAACTGCTGGATAAAAGTTATAACCGGCGTGAGGAATCACTTTTAAATCTCAAAGTTGACCCGAAACTCGAACGGCTTCGCTCGGACTCCCGATTTATTGCTCTCTTAAAGAAAATAGGTGTGGCGGATTAACTCTGCAAAACACAACGCGTGGCAAATATGATATTTTCAGACAAAATACTTTCGCAAAAAATTGAACGGGCAAACGGACGTTCAAATGCTGATTTTGTTGAATCGCATGCAAAATTAATTCCGACAAGCGGTGCGGAATGGATCGAGGTTGCGGGTGTTTATGCGATGTTCGACGGAGTCGGTTTCCCGACCACACAGTCCTATGGACTCGGGCTTTTTGACGAAATAACCGATGCCGAAATGGATAAGATCGAAGCGTTTTTTAAGGAACGAAATGCAGATGTGATCCACGAAGTAAGCCCTTTGGCTGATCCGAAAATTTTAACGATCCTCACTGAGCGAAACTATCAACCGATCGAACTATCAAATGTTATGTATCAAACACTTGATTCGTTTGATTTTATTAACTCACTCCGAAACACACAAATCTCAACTCGTAGGATTAACAAAAATGAGATTGATCTTTTTGCGGAAACTTCTACAAAAGGCTGGATTGATGAAATGCCCGAATTCGCCGAACAGATGCTTGAGTTTAGCCGGATCGGAGCCTCTGCCAAAGGTGCAATTCCTTTTATTGCCGAAATTAACGCTGAACCGATTGCCACCGGAACGGTTTATATTTATGATGAGGTGGCAATTCTGGCAGGTGCCAGCACCGTTCCCGAACACAGAAAAAAAGGTGCTCAAACTGCTTTGCTTGAAGCACGTCTTCGTTTGGCTTTGGAAAACGGTTGCACAATCGCCATTATGGATGCAATGCCGGGCAGTCAATCGCAAAGAAATGCCGAAAAGAACAATTTTCGCATCGCTTATACACGAACAAAATGGATGTTGAAATAGTAAGATAAAAATTCAATAGAGATTTTTTTTGAAATAGATAAACCGCTTTAAATCAATTATTTTTATTCTCTCGAATCCGCGAAATCTGCGTTAATCTGCGGCAAAGAAAATTATGACCGAGAAAACCATAAACGATTTTGAAGAACTCGAGGCGGACGTTTCAAATAGCCCGCTTTGGAACAAAGACCTGGCTCCGACTTCGATCAAAGACCGAACCTGGTCAACGTGGAATATCGCGGCACTTTGGATCGGGATGAGCGTTGTTATCACAACCTATCTGCTCGGCGGAAATTTTATCGCGTCGGGGATGAATTGGTGGCAGGCGATGTTCACGATTCTTCTGGGGAATTGCATCGTCCTTGTTCCGATGATCTTAAATGCTCACGCCGGAACAAAATACGGGATTTCGTTTCCCGTTCTGCTGAGAACTTCTTTCGGAACAAAGGGAGCGAATATTCCGGCGATTTTGCGGGCGATCGTCGCCTGCGGTTGGTTCGGTATCCAGACTTGGATCGGCGGAACGGCTCTCGATGCCCTTTTCGGAGCGATCTCCAGCGTTTGGACGACAACTTTTAGCGGAATGATCGGCGGTTTTCCCATGCACACTTGGCTCGCATTTTTTCTGTTTTGGGCAATTCAGGTCGTCATTATTCTGAAAGGTATCGAAGGCATCAAATATCTCGAATCGTTTGCCGCACCATTGTTATTGATCGGCGGATTGATCTTGCTCGTTTGGGCTTCAAATGCGGCGGGCGGACTCGGTAATGTGCTTTCAAATTCAGCCGTTTTGCAAAAAGAAACGAACAGTTTCTGGACGATTTTCCCCGGTGCTCTGACGGCTTCGGTCGGTTATTGGGCGACGCTTTCTCTGAACATTCCCGATTTCACACGCTACGCCAAATCGCAAAGATCGCAGATGCTCGGTCAAGCCATCGGACTTCCCTTTACAATGACCGCCTTTGCCTTTATCGGCGTTGCTGTAACTTCTGCAACCGTCATTATCTATGGGGAAGCGATTGCCGATCCGGTTGAATTAATAAAAAGGTTTGATTCAACTTTTGTAATTTTATTTGCGATGATCGTCATTTTCGTCGCCCAAATCTCAACCAATATGGCGGCCAATGTCGTTTCGCCTTCTAATGACTTTTCAAACTTGAATCCAAAGCGAATTTCATTTGTGACGGGCGGTTTGATCACGGCGGCCATCGGAATTTTGATGATGCCCTGGCAATTGATGTCTTCGATGGGAGCGTATATTTTCACGTGGCTCATCGGTTATTCGGGTTTGATGGGAGCGATCGGCGGAATTATGATCTGCGATTACTGGATTTTGCGAAAGCAAAGATTAGATCTTGCCGACATTTTCAAAACCGACGGGATTTATACATATTCAAGCGGTTTTAACTGGCGGGCAATTTTGGCTTTAGTTTTGGCGATCGCTCCGGTCGTTTACGGCTTTATCCGTGCCGCGACAACGCCCGGCGGACAAGTCCCGAATCCGAACTTTTTTGATACAATCTACAAATACGCTTGGTTCGTAACCTTCGGGATTGCTTTTGCGGTTTATTACTTTTTGATGAAACAAGTAAAATCAAACGCAGAGAACGCCAAGGACACAGAGAAATTTTAAAAAATCTCTGCGATCTCCGCGTTCTCTGCGTTAAAATATTTATATGAAATACGAAATAGTTAAAAATTATTACAATGGCGAATTTTCTGAGAGCAATTCAGATGAAACGCTCGATGTCGTGTCCCCGCTTGACGGCAAATTGTTGTCAAAAGTTCCGATGTCAACCGTTGAAGAATTGAATGCGGCGGTTAAATCGGCGAAAAACGCTTTTGAAGATTGGAGTCATCGGCCGATCAAAGAGCGGGTGCAGGTGTTTTTCCGTTACCGCTATTTGCTCGAGCAAAACGCGGAAGAACTGACTGCTCTCGTTTCGGAAGAAAACGGCAAAACTTATGATGAAGCCAAGGCGGAAGTTGAAAAATCCATCGAACTCACCGAATTTGCCTGTTCGATGCCCCAGCTTGTTTCGGGCGAAGTCCTGGAAGTTTCACGCGGCGTCGAATGCCGCGTCGAGCATTTTCCGCTCGGCGTCGTCGCTTCGATCGTCCCGTTCAATTTCCCTCTGATGGTGCCGAACTGGACGATGCCGAACGCACTCGTTCTCGGCAACACGATGATTATGAAGCCGTCGGAACTCGTCCCGCTTTCCGTGCAGAAAATGGCTGAACTATTAAAAGAAGCCGGACTTCCCGACGGCGTTTTTAACGTCATCAACGGCGGCAAAGAGATTGTCGAAGGCATCTGTTCGCACGAAGGAATAGAAGCCGTCAGTTTTGTCGGTTCGACCAAAGTGGCACGCCTTGTCTATCAAAACGCAACGCATCACTTAAAACGCTGTATCGCTCTCGGCGGAGCGAAAAACCATCTGTTCGTTCTGCCGGACGCCAATCCGGCGATGACCGCCAACAATGTCGCCGCTTCGATGTCGGGTTGTGCCGGACAACGTTGTATGGCGGCTTCGGCGATGCTCGCGGTCGGCAATGTTGATCCGATCATTGAAGGAATTTGCGTTGAAGCGAAAAAAATCATTCCGGGCGAAAATCTCGGTGCGGTCATTTCCAAAGAAGCCAAGGAAAGAATCGAAAATTATATCACCGAAGCCGAAACTGCCGGTGCGAAGATTTTGCTGGACGGACGCGGGGCAGTCGTCGAAGGCAAGGAGAACGGCACATACGTCGGCCCGACTGTGATAGACTACGTAACACCCGAAATGTCCGTTGCGAAAGAAGAAATCTTCGGTCCCGTAATTTCGATCATGCGAACCGAAAATCTGGACGAAGCTATCCGGATCGAAAACGAAAATCCGTACGGCAACGCTTCCTCCGTTTTTACGCAGAGCGGCGGTCTGGCCAGATACGTGATGGAGCGGGCGTCGGCCGGTATGATCGGCGTCAATATCGGCGTTCCCGTCCCGCGTGAACCTTTTTCCTTCGGCGGGTGGAACGAATCCCGCTTCGGTGCCAACGACATCACGGGCAAAAGTTCGATCGAATTCTGGACAAAATTAAAGAAAACAACGACCAAATGGAATCCGGAAGCAAGAACAAATTGGATGAGTTAGATCACGAGTAAAGGGGAGTGAAAAATAAATCTAGAAGGAGAAGCAAAATGGAATCTACAAAACAACAGGAACAAGTAACTCCCGCGAGGATCATGGAAATCGGCATGGGTTTCTGGGCGTCGAAAACTCTTTTGACGGCCGTCAATCTCGGGCTTTTTACGCTTCTCGCGAAACGTCCGATGACGGGCGAGGAGATTCAGGATGAACTCGGACTGCACGAACGCGGATTGTATGATTTTCTCGATTCGCTCGTCGCCCTGAAGTTTCTCGAACGCGAAGGCTTGAAGGAAACCGCCATTTACCGGAACACGCCGGAAACCGATCTGTTTTTGGATAAAAACAAGGAAACATACATCGGCGGAATTTTGGAGATGTCGAATAACCGTTTGTACGGTTTCTGGAATGATCTCGAAGAAGGCTTAAAAACCGGCTTGCCGCAAAACGAAACAAAACATGACGGCAAACCGATCTTTGAAGAACTGTATTCGAAACCCGAAAAACTGATCGAATTCGTCAATGCGATGGCCGGCATCAGTATGGGCAATTTCGCCGCGTTTGCCGAAAAGTTCGATTTTTCCGACGTCGAAACGGTTTGCGACATCGGCGGTGCGGGCGGACATCTTTCGATGCAGATCGTCAGACAAAACGAAGGCGTCAATTGTATCTGTTTTGACCTTCCCGGAGTCTGCGAAGTAGCCGATGAAAATATAAAAGAATGGGGTTTGGAAGACCGCATCGAAACCCGTTCGGGCAATTTCTTTGAAGACGATTTTCCGAAGGCGGACGTCATCACGATGGGTATGATCCTCCACGACTGGGGTTTGGAAGATAAAAAAATGCTGATGCAGAAGGCTTACGACGCACTGCCCGAAGGCGGACATCTGGTTGCCATCGAAAATATAATTGACGACGAACGCCGCGAAAATGCGTTCGGGCTTTTGATGTCTTTGAATATGATCATCGAACTCGATAAGGGCTTTGATTTTTCGGGAGCGGATTTTGCCGAATGGGCAAAAGAGATCGGTTTTAGAGAAACTTCCGTGATGCATTTAGCGGGACCCGCGAGTGCGGCGATCGCAGTTAAATAAAAAAGAGGAAATAATTTATGGCAAGAACAATAAAAGCGGGCTTGATCCAGGCACATAATGTCGGCGATACGGACGGTTCGATCGGGGAAATAAAACAGGCGAACATCGAGCATCAGATGAAGTTCGTCGAAGAAGCGGCGGATGAGGGCGTGCAGATTCTCTGCTTTCAGGAAATTTTTACGACGCCTTATTTTTGTGCCGAACAAAAGACGCGCTGGTATGAAGCGGTTGAAAAAATTCCCGACGGCGAAACCGTTAAAATGATGCAGTCGGTTGCGAAAGAAAAGGGTATGGTTTTGATCGTGCCTATTTACGAAGAAGAGATGTCGGGTATTTATTACAACTCGGCGGCGGTCATTGATGCCGACGGAAAATTCCTGGGCAAATACCGCAAGAATCATATTCCGCACGTCGCACCGGGTTTCTGGGAAAAATTTTATTTTCGCCCGGGAAATCTCGGCTACCCTTGTTTCGACACGGCGGTCGGAAGAATCGGCGTCTATATCTGCTACGACCGGCATTTTCCGGAAGGTGCGAGAGCGTTGGGCTTGAACGGGGCGGAAATTATCTTTAACCCGTCGGCAACCGTGGCGGGTCTTTCGGAATATTTGTGGAAACTCGAACAGCCCGCCCACGCCGTCGCCAACGGCTATTTTGTCGGGGCGATCAACCGCGTCGGACACGAGAAGCCGTGGGACATCGGCGAATTTTACGGACAGAGCTATTTCTGCGATCCACGCGGTCAGATCGTCGCCGAAGCATCACGCGACAAGGACGAATTGGTCGTCGCTGATCTCGATATGGACCTGATCCGCGAAGTCCGCAACACCTGGCAGTTTTTCCGCGACCGCCGACCGGATAGTTATGATTCTTTGGTGGCTGATTAAAAAAATTTCTGCGAAAGGACGCGATAAATGAGAGATAGACAAAAATACTCATCGGGACAGAAATGGGAATCGATCGTCGGTTATTCGCGGGCTGTAAAGGTCGGCGAAAGGATCTATGTGACGGGAACAACGGCGACCGACGGGGACGGCAATATCGTCGGCGAAAATGATGCATACACGCAAACCGTGCAGGTCATCAAAAATATCGAAAAAGCCCTGAACGCTCTGGATGCAGGGCTTGAAAACGTCGTCCGGACGAGAATGTTCGTCACCGATATTTCGCGTTGGGAAGAATACGGCAAAGCACACGGCGAATTTTTTGGTGAGATTATGCCGGCGACGACGATGGTCGAGGTTTCAAAATTGATTGATGAAAGAATGCTGATCGAGATCGAGGCGGATGCTGAACTTTAAGCATTTATCATTGACCATTGAACATTTATCAATTTATGTAATGGTTAATGATAAATGACAAATGATAAATGAATAAAAACGAACAAATCGAACAAAACTTTACGGAGATCAATCCGAAGATGACCGAGGCGGAGGCTCTGGTTGAAGCGAACCGCTGTCTGTATTGCTACGACGCACCCTGCACGCGGGCGTGTCCAACACATATTGATGTCCCTTCGTTTATCAAAAAAATTGCGAGTGGAAACTTAACGGGTTCGGCAAGGGTGATCTTTGACGCCAATCCGATCGGTTCGACCTGTGCGAGAGTCTGTCCCGTCGAAGTTTTGTGCGAAGGTGCCTGCGTTGAAAAAACGCTGGTCGAAAAACCGATCGAGATCGGGCGTTTGCAGAGATATGCGACCGATCACGTTACCGAAAACGGCAAACGGATTTTTGAAAAAGGCGAGCCGAACGGCAAATCGGTCGGCATCATCGGTTCGGGGCCGGCCGGACTTTCCTGTGCGACTTATCTGGCCAGACTGGGTTATTCGGTCACGATCTACGAAAAAAGACCGCTTCCCGGCGGACTCGACACATACGGAATGGCGGAATACAAGATGACGATGAAGGATTCGCTCGCCGAAGTCGAATTGGTTGAAGGCTTGGGAGTCGAATTCAAATTAAATACTGCCGTTGTTGCAGACGCGGAGACGCGCGGACACGGGGACGCGGAGATTTTGTTTGCGGAACTTTTGGAAAATCATGATGCGATCTTTTTGGGAATCGGTTTAGGCAAAACGAGAGATTTAAATATCGCGGGTGAAGATTTGGGCGGCGTGTATGAGGCTCTGGATTTTATCGAACTGGTTAAAACCCGTGATTGGCAGAGCGTTCCGCTCGGGAACACGGTTGCCGTTATCGGTGCGGGAAACACGGCGATTGATGCCGTTACGCAGGCCAAAAGACTCGGGGCCGAACGGGTTCTGATGGTTTACCGCCGGACGGAAAAAGATATTTCCGCTTATGATTACGAATACGAGTTAGCAAAAAAAGACGGCATCGAATTCGTCTGGCAGAGTTCGCCGATCGAAATTTCGGGAAACGGCAAGGTCGAAAAATTGGTCTGTCAAAAAACCGACGGCTCGGACGAAGTTTTTGAAATCGCCTGCGATATGGTCATCAAAGCCATCGGTCAAAAAAAACAAACTTCCCTTTTGGAAGAATTCGGTATCGAATATAACGAAAGCGGCAGTGTTCGGGTAAACGAAAAAATGCAGACCTCGAACGGACGCGTTTTCGCCGGCGGCGATTGCGTCAACGGCGGAGCGGAAGCGGTGGATGCTTCGCAGATGGGCAAACTCGCGGCGATGGGAATTCATCAAGAGATCTTCGGTGAAGATATACTGCTTGCCGGAGCCGGAATTTAAGATTTTTAAGATTTTCGGTTTATAATCAATTATCTATTTCCATTTTCTCTCCCAAATAAAAAATTTAAATCAAGCAGGTTAAATTTATGGCAGAAAATACCAACCAAAATTCTGAAAAGACAACTTTTCTAAACAAAGCACTTAACACAGTTGAATGGCTCGGCAACAAACTTCCCGATCCGGCAATCTTGTTTTTTATATGTCTGATCGTCGTCTGGATTCTCTCGGCGGTTCTGGCAAATGTAACATTCACCGAAGTTGATCCGCGGACAGACAAAGCGATCGTCATCAACAATCAACTGACCGGAACTTCGATCGCCGCATTTTTGTCGAATATGGTGACGACATTTACGAGTTTCCATCCGCTCGGCGTCGTGCTGGTCGCTCTGCTCGGCGTCGGTGTTGCCGAACATACGGGATTTATCAACGCATCTTTAAAAGGCCTTTTGAGTTTTACCTCGCCGAAGATTCTAACGCCGATGCTGATTTTGGTCGGTGTTTTAAGCAACATTGCGGCGGATGCCGGCTATGTTCTGGTGATTCCGCTCGGAGCGGTCATCTTTTATTCGGCGGGCAGACATCCGCTTGCGGGAATTGCGGCGACATTCGCCGGAGTTTCGGGCGGTTTCAGTGCGAACTTTGTTCCGAATTCGCTCGATCCTTTGATTTCGGGCTTAACTCAGCAAGCAGCCCAAATTCTCGATCCGACACGACTCGTCAATCCGCTTTCGAACTGGTACTTTATGTCGGCGTCGTGTCTTCTGATCGTCGCCGTCGGTTGGTTTATCACGGATAAAATTATCGAACCGCGTCTTCAGAAGGTCAAGGTTGATGGCGATGCGAGCGAAATGCCGAAGATGGAAACGCTTGGTGCCAACGAAAAACGCGGACTCTGGGCCGGCGGCATAACTCTGCTTGTAGGTTTGATAATCTTAGCGGCGGTTTCGCTTCCGGCCACCTCGCCGATGCGTTCGCCCGTCAGTTACAAGATTACGAGTGAAGCATTTAACAATCTCAAAACTCAAGACATTCCCGAAGATGTTCTGAAAAAAGCGGGTTCCGTCAAAGACCGCGAATTATTCGGCAAAAAGGCTCTTGAAGATGCCTTGAAAGCGAGCTTAACGGAAGAAGAATATGCCAAATACTCACCAGCTTTCGTTTCGTCGGCAACTCAAACCGAACCGCAATTGACGGCTTCCGCCGCACCTCTGATGCAATCCATCGTCCCGCTCATCTTCCTTCTTTTCATACTTCCCGGCATCGCTTACGGTTACGCGGCGAAAACGGTCGAAAGTCACCGCGATATTGTTGAAGGAATGAGCAAATCAATGAGTTCGATGGGCTATTACATCGTGCTTGCGTTCTTTGCCGCCCTCTTCATCGCCGCCTTTGCCCAATCGAACATCGGTGCTCTGCTGGCCTTAAAAGGAGCAAATTTCTTAAAAGACCTGGGAATGCCGGGACAGGTGACGATCATCGGGATCATCATTTTAACCTGTTTTGTCAACCTGCTCGTCGGTTCGGCTTCGGCCAAATGGGCTCTGCTCGCACCGATCTTCGTCCCGATGCTGATGCAGTTAGGGATTTCGCCCGAACTAACCCAAGCGGCTTACCGGGTGGCTGATTCGACAACGAATATCATCACGCCCCTGATGCCGTATTTTCCGCTCGTCGTCGTCTTTGCACAAAAATACGTCAAAAACACAGGAATCGGAACGCTCGTTTCACTGATGCTTCCGTATTCGATCGGATTTTTAATTATGTGGGTGATTTTCTTGTTAATTTACTGGGCTTTGGGAATTCCTTTGGGATTACAAGCACCTTATACTTATACGCCGTAAATGATACCTGATGGTTTAGAGGCGGTCTTTGACCGCGTTGTTTGAGAGATTAACGAATGGCGGTCGAAGACCGCCTATAAACCGATGAGTTTTTAATTTTTGAGGAATAAATCATGCGGATCTAACAAATAATTTTGCAGGGATAGGATCGCCGAATGAAATCATCAGCAAACTCTTGTAGCAAATGGAATTTACGAAAGTTAATTTGGTAAAAAGTTCTGTTTGCGGAAACTATTTAGAGTTATTTGCGTCTAATAAATAAAATGTTTTGTGAGGTCAAATTATGAAAAAAATACTTATAATTAGTTTTTTTGTTTTAATATCTTCAACTTTCGTTTTTGGGAAATTTTTGATTTTACCAATCGAAGAGCGTGTTAAAGAAAACAATTTAATTGTGATCGGCAAATTACAAGACGTTTCTGAAACTGAAACCGACATGGAAAGAATTTCAAAAGGCACTCTTGTTGTTGAAAAAATTATTTATGGGAGATTTAAGAACTCGAATGGTCAGAAACTTAAACTTGGTGATAAAGTTCAAATTGAATGGACAAATTCAAAAATAATTGCTTGTAAGTTTGGTTTTACTGAAAATAAAAGTGAGATTTGGTTTTTGAATGTCAATGATGAAGGCAGAATCGAATCATTATCGCCAAGCACGACTGCTTCTTTAGACGACCTGACAAAAGTTAAAAAATATCTGAAAAAGCTAAAAAAAGAGAACAAGATTGCCAAGTCAATTATTATACAAGACGATTTTGAAAATAGGATTCAACCTAAACCACCGGTTCAAACTTCTACAAAAACCGTAAGGTATGTATATCTTGTTAGTGATAAACCCAAGACATATTCTCCATTTTCGGCATTTTTAGTTATCCTAATCTCAATTTCGCTTTATTATCTTCTGTATCGAAGCAGATTTAAAATCAGGTAAAATTTTATGGCAGATCTAACAAGTAATTTTGCAGGGATAGAGTCGCCGAATCCGTTTTGGCTGGCATCGGCACCGCCGACGAATATGGGTTCGATGGTCGAACGGGCGTTTGATGCCGGTTGGGGCGGAGCGGTCTGGAAGACTCTGGGCGAACCGATCGTCAATGTTTCGTCAAGGCTAGCGGCAATTGATAACGGAACGAACCGGATGATCGGTTTAAACAATATCGAACTGATTACGGACAGACCGCTTGAAGTAAACTTAAAGGAAATTTACGAATGCAAAAAGAAATATCCGAAAAATGCCGTGATCATATCCTTGATGGTCGAGTCGAAACGCGAGGCCTGGCACGAGATCGTTAAAAAATCTCAGGATACAGGAGCGGATGGGTTTGAACTCAATTTCGGCTGTCCGCACGGAATGAGTGAACGCGGAATGGGTTCGGCGATGGGACAAGTTCCCGAATATACCTGTATGGTCACGGAATGGGTCAAGGAAGTTTCGGAACTCCCCGTCATCGTCAAACTCACGCCGAACATCACGAACATCAATTATCCGGCGGTTGCTGCGACAAAAGGCGGGGCGGACGCACTTTCATTGATAAACACGATCAATTCCGTCATCGGCGTTGATATTGACACGATGATCCCGCATCCGAATGTGGGCGGCAAGGCGGCACACGGCGGCTATTGCGGTCCGGCGGTCAAACCGATCGCTCTCAATATGGTTTCGGAATTGGCAAGAAATGAGGAAGTCAATATTCCGATTTCGGGAATCGGCGGGATTTCCACCTGGCGGGATGCGGTCGAGTTTTTGCTTCTCGGTGCAACCAATGTGCAGGTTTGCACGGCGGTGATGCACTACGGCTACCGCATCGTCGAAGATATGATCGACGGTCTGAACAATTATCTGGACGAAAAAGGTTTTGCATCGGTCAATGACATCATCGGCTATTCGGCAAACCGCGTGACGGATTGGGGACAGCTCGACTTGAATTACGAGGTCGTCGCCCGCGTCAATAACGAGCATTGCATCAAATGCAATCTCTGCTACGTCGCCTGCGAAGACGGGGCTCATCAATGTTTTTCGTTCGACGAAAATAAATATCCGGTCGTTGATGAAGAAGAATGCGTCGGCTGCAATCTCTGTGCTCTGGTCTGTCCTTCGCCCGGAGCGATCGAAATGGTCAGATTGGACGACGGCTCAAACCCGATGAACTGGGAGGAATACTCTAAACAGTTCTAAGAAAATACAACTGCAAGAAAACTCAAACTTACCGGACAAAAATAAGGCTTTCATCAATTAAAACGGATGAAAGCCTTTGAATTTTACAGTTCAATATCTGATACAAAGTATATTTTACTTGAACTTAAAGTTTGCCGTATGCAGTGTTCCGTCGTTCAGCTGAACGACCAATACCCGGCACGTTCCCGCCCAACCCTTATCGGTTTTCCAAACATAATTGTATCGATCGGAGTCCGCATCATAGCTGAGACTGCTGTTCCCGGCGGTAACGGTCGGAATTTCGTCGCCGTCATCCCCGTTTCCATCGCACGGGGTCTCATATGAAACCGGATATCCGGCGGCCATGATGTTCAACCCGAAATCGCCATCAAGACTGAATTTCACAGGTATTCCCCGCCCGGCTTTGACCAGATTGACATCCAGGTTGTCGATCGGATCGAAGAAACCGTTGAAGTTATACTGCACCAAGACATTGAATGCGGCAGTTTCCGTATTGCCCGCTGCATCGGTCGCATCGACTGTAACCGGTGTTGTACCGAGCGAAAAGAGCGATCCCGAAACCGGAGATGTCGTTACGGTCGGTGTCCCGCAGTTATCGGTCGCAGTCGGAGTCGGGAAACTGACGACCACCGAAGTGGATGCCGAACCGGTGGGGAGCGTGACGGCAATGTCGCTGACCGGATCAATGACGGGTTTTTGCGTTTCGGGTGAAACTGCAACGGATAATGAAGTTGAAGCCGTGAGACCGCCGCCGTCAAAAACATCAAGGGTGAAGTTCGCATTGGAAGCGATGCAGTCAGCCGCCGCGACATCGGCCGTCACGGAACCGTCCGGTGCGACAGCCAGACCGGAAACGGTGACCCCGTTAGTCGTCGCCGAAGCACCGCCGTCAACGGTGACCGTCAGATCATCCTCATT
>JBGTRS010000044.1:0-14610 GCA_041940665.1 Pyrinomonadaceae bacterium
TCTGTTTATTCCGGGAGTTCCCGTGACCGGGTTCACACCACAGGTAGAATCCCATCCCTGTGAGTAGTCGTATGTCCAACTGAATAACGGTCTTTGCTCATCCCAGTTGAAAAAGGTTATGGATTCAATATAACAATTTGTTTCGCATGACCAATCAGTTCCGCCATCGTCATTAGAAAATCCGATACAGGTGGTTTCGCATCTGTATATAATTAGCAGTAACAGCAACCCGCTCGGATCTATAAAATTCGTCGGCTCATTTTCCACATAACTGTAGCGGTTAAAAGACTGCGGGTTGCCGGGATTTATCGAACCGTTATACGGGTCGGGTGATGTCCAGCGTCCGGCTTGATTTTCCAGCTTTCTAAACCAGGTGTGATTTAGTCCGCTCGCTTCGTCCTTTTCGGTTAAGCCGTAGCCTTGTCTGGAGCTACTTACGCCACCGCCGAAGCCCTGTACATTTGTTCGCAAACCGATTCCCGTGTTAATTTCTCCGCCGAAGGCCTGATAATCCGTTCTGGATTCGACGTAGCCGGCCGCGTTTAAGACCGCCCGGGGAGAGCCCTGCCAATCCTGCAGATAGTATTTGACTCCGCCTTCATCAGTTGAATTTAAGCCGCCGTATTCAGCCACTAATCGGCCGAATGCGTCATAGATCATAAATTGCCAAACATCATTGATCTTTGTGGCCACACGATTGCCGAGAGCATCATAAACCGTCCGGGCATCCGGCACATTCGCTCTCGAAACCTTGACCATTCGGCCGTTGGCATCGTAAGCAAAAGTCATATCGCGAAACTTATTATCCGTAAGAACCTGTCCCGCATCATTATACGAAATTCCCGTACCCGATGTGAAGCGATTTGTGTTCCGATCAATGTCGGCGTCTTCGATATTTTCAAAGGCGATCGGATTTTCTTGTCCGGCGGTTGGATTAGAACTCGATTTACGATAAAGATTGCCGAATCTATCGTAATCAAATTTCTGTTTGTAAGTTAAAGTATTGGTATCGCCGCGAAATTCTTTGGCTTCGGAAAGCCTGCCGATCGAATCATAAGAAAACTTTTGAGTCCATTGCTTGTTTGTGCCGATATGACTGACGACCTGTGCCAGTTGTCCGTTGTTCTTGGACGTATCGAGATTCCCGTTTTCATCAATCTGACCGAAGCCGTAATCGTATTTTTGAATCGTTTCCGAACCGCGTTTTAGTTCCTGCAAGGTCGTCTGCAAACGGTCATTGTATCCGAAAGTCTGGACAGTTCCGTTCCCGAAATTTATGTTTGACGGAAGCGTCTGAGAATTAAACGATACACCGTTCAAGAAACTTCTCGTCGCGTCCGCCACGGTGGACATTCTGCCTTTGCCGTCATAACCGAAGTTGATAACTCTGCCCGACGGATATTTTTCAAAAATAAGTTGACCGGCCAGATTATAGCCGTATTCAAGCAAGAAATTTTGCCCGTCGATATTTTGCAGTTGTTTGACGATCCGTCCCATTTTATCGTAATCGAGGATTTGTTCGGTTGCCGGAGTCCCTTGCGTTCCGCCGACGGCGGCAGTCGTAATCTTGGTCAACTGCCCTTTGTTATAAAAACCCGAGCGGGCTTCATCATATGTGTAATTGATGGCCGGCGTTTGATAACCTGTTTCGCCTGTAAATGAAACGGAAGTAACCCGATTCAAACCGTCATAAACAAATGAAGTTTTGACACCTCTCGCATCCGTGCCTTCCGCCAGAAGCCCGTCTGTATTGTATTTAAAAACTTTCGTCCATAACCCGCCGCTCGATACTTTGACACCGCCATTATCAAGCGTCGGTGTTGCTTCAACCTGTCTTTCGTGGGTCAGACGCGATAACGAATCGTATTTAAAGAGACGCTCTTGCGTTGCTGTCCCGTCCGTCTGGATCACTTTGGAAAGATTATCATTACCATCATATTCGTAATTTGTCGGCTGTGTGGGAGCATCAACCGCACCGAGATCACCCGTTGAATCGGGTTCATCCACCCGCACGACCCTGCCCAGAGCGTCCGCCACCTGTCTTCTCTGTTTTCCGGCCTGGTCGGTTATGGTGACGAAGGTTTTGTTAAAGCCCGCCGGAATCGAACTGCCTGTGCTGTATGCGGTCGAAACGGTCGTATTGTCCTGTAATTTCACGGAAGTCGCTCTGCCGAAAGCATCATAATTGGTCACTTCCGTAAATTTCGTATTGGCGGGAATCGCTCCGTTCGGCGTCGTGGCATAAAAAGGATTATAGGTTTTAACGGGTCTCGCGAGACGGTCGAATTCCACCGCCGCAACGCTCCAACCGTCCGGCGTTTCCGTAGCACGGCGGATGCTCAGCCCGCGTCCGTTGAAATAGCTGTAGCTTTGCACCGTCTTATTTGTTTCCAAACTTGCCGTCGTGCGGACGAATCCGGGAAGGCTCCCCATCGCTAATTTGTCGCCGTATTCGGTCTGGACGTATCCGCCGTTGGGATAGACTGTTTTCTTCGGCCGCAAGGTGTCGGGTTCGTATTCGTAACTTGTAACCTGATTGTTCTCATCGGTCGAAGTCAGCATCAAACCCGTACTGCGGTTATAGGTGGCGGAAACCGTCAGTTGTGCCGGCGAACCACCCGATGTTTGCGAAATCCGAAAGGCATATTCATTTGCCTTATCGTATTGATAGGTTCTGACCTGACAACAACTCAGGGAACTTTCCACGACATTTCCGGCAATGTCGTATTTGATATTGGTTACATCGGCATCCGGATCGTCTGCAACCGTCGCATCCGAATAATTCGTTGCTTTTGTTATATTTCCACGATAGATACTTGAGCCGTCATAACCCGGATGATTTATCTCGATACAGCCATTCGGCAAAGCACTCTGTCCGGGTTCGTTTCCATCCGGGCAGACCGTTTCCGTCCAGGCCGGATGTGCCGGATTGTAATATGTATCGTGGGTTGCCGTATCTATATCATCTCTTCGGGTCAAAACCGCATTATCGTATTCATACTCGGTTTTGGCGACGGTTGTGCCGTTGACGATGCGTTTCACCGATTTGGTCAGATCAACTATATTTTTGTTGATCCATCCCTGCCCGGTTTCAAAACCGATCTCGGTTGTTCTCAAAAGAGTTCCGGTCGTTCCCGCCGCCGCAAAATCATATTCCCTGATTCTGGTTTGGTTATTGTATTGGTCGTATTCATATTCGATCGCTCTGGTTAACCCCGCCTCGTTTGTTATCTCAACTTTTTGCAGACGCGGAGAACGTCGGCCGATTTGATAATAAGGGCTTTGCCCCCAGAAATACCTGGTTTTGGCAAGTAGTTGAGTGAATTGTCCGGCCGGTCCGTAGATTTTCTTAACCGAAGTTTCTTCGATCAAACCGTTGTCCCAACTACCGCTATTGATTGATTTTGTTTCCGTTAAAATATCAAAACCGGTGTCTTTAACGGTTATTCTTGAAAGTACCGTTGAGGGAACATCGTAAAAGGTTTCCTGCGGTTGCGGTGCGGTGCGGCCGTTCCAATCATCGGTGCGTTTGGTATATTTCGGAGCATCATCCAACGCGGTCGTGCCGTCCGGGTAATTATATTCGGTAGTCGCGGCGGTCGCCCCATCGCCCGTCACCGTTCCGGTCGTTATCAGATTTGTCGCATCGCTGACCACGACTCCCTTCAAACTGATGATCTTTCTGATCATCCCGTAATTCGAATGATATTCATATTTATACGCGGACTTGGTCGCCGGCAGATAGACATATTTCAAGACGGAGATTGTCGCAGGGGCGGTTATCTGTCCGACAAATTTTCCCGCCGAATTCAAGGTCATATCTTCATAATAGAATCTGACCGTTTGAATCTCCTCATTGGCGTTCATTCCCGGTATAGTTACAGCAATTAGTTTGTCGGGATTATTGTTGTTATCCGTTCCGTAATAAAATTTGATTTTTCTGTTTAGGGTATCGGTTATGTAATCAATTCTGCCGGTTTGATCGGCTTTGTATGCGATTCTGATACGGTTTCCGTTACTGTCCTGAATGATCAATGGATAATGCTTGCGGCGGTTGCCGCTCCCGAAGCCGCCGCTGTACCAGATCTTTGTGCCGCCCGGATGGGTCGTCGTAAAACTCGCCGATTGATAATTGGCGGTATTCGGGGTCGTTGTATTATTGGGATTGTCAATATAATTTTTCGCCTGAAATTCGATAAACGAGCCGTCGGTCGTGATATAAACCGTGCATTTTTGCTGATTGTTGGTGTTCGGGATCGGTGCATAGGATTTACAGGACAATTGCCGGCGGGTTCCGTCCGGCTCGGTTAATCCGAGCGGTGTTATTTCGGTATGCCAATCATTATTCGGCGGATCGGTTATCACATTCCGCAAAATCGCTTCTGTTTCCAGATAGCCGAATCCCGAACTAAACCCCGGGGCGATCCAACTTTCATCAACATCATAAACAAAATGCGGAATGAAAGTTTGAGTACTCTGATTCCAGACGGCCGATTTATTCCAGGTTCGGCTGTTATAAGTCATGCCGATGCCGGCATCAATACCTCTGCCGGAAAGTCCGGCTATCGGAACGCCGAAACTGAAATTGGCAATCCCTGCACGATGTTTGATTCTTCCGACCGCCGCTTCGTTACTGGAATCTTTTTCGACCTGTCCGAACGGACTTCCCAGATTGTTTTCCACATTATAGACGGATGCGTGTTCATCAACGGGTAATTGATTGACAAAAAAGGCGGAAGGCGATTCGGTATTTTTGATAGTTGAACGAATTTGGGCCGGCGAAAAATCTTTCTTCTCCTCCGTTGATTTTCCATTCGTCAGTGCGGTTTCACTTTTTTTTGCTTTGGCATCATTTTCCTTAACGATCTCATCCGGGCTTGAAGATGCAGATTCTTTTTCTTCTTTAGGTCTCTTACCTTTCTTACCTTTGCTTTTTGTTGCTTCTCTCTTATCCGCCTTTTTCTTTTTATCTTTGTCGTTTTCAGATTCGTCGGATATTACATTTATCCTCCGTCTGGGCGTCGTCCAGGTCTCGATCCTGGCATTCAATTCCCTTTTTATCGAATCCCAAAACCAGAGATCTTCATTGACCGGCTCGAAGTTTCCGGTCTTGGAATCGCTCGGTTTGACGTCTGCCGCGGCTCTTACCGCCGCCGGAGTCGAAAAGACCGGCATCAAAAGCAGTGAGATCACAAAACTTGCCGACCATTGCCTGCCCGATAAGCCAAGCATTATAAAATTTACTGCCCTCAATAAATTCTTCAAAATTCCGTCCGTTACCTGCCGCATATTTCTAATTTCGTGAGTATTTGAGAACATGATTTTTTTCCTCTCTTTCTTTTAATGCCCGTTTAAAGCAATCCGTAGCCACTGCCCTTTTTCCATAAGCAGATGTTCAAAGCTTTCTCTCTAGTTTCTTGAGTTATCTCCTCCAGTTGGAAGGAACCGGTTTATCGCCGCTCATTCCCCATTGCGTCGCCCGCATACTGCCATCGCTTGAACGGCGGATATACCAAACCCCGGTCGAAGGCCGCCAGACGGCGATGTCGGTTTTGGCATCCGTGTCCTGGGAATCGTTATAGCGGGCGGGAACGGGAATGTCGGACGCAACTCCCCACTGGATAGAGTCAAGACTTCCGTTTGAGCTAGAACGGATCCGCCAATAATTGTCGCTCGGACGGCGGGTTGCATAATCGGCCTTGCCGTCGCCGTCATAATCACCGACGACGGGTTCATCGCCGCTTTGTCCGATCGAATAGGAAGTCGTTTGATTGTTAGTGGACTGATAAACCCAGAAGGTCGCCGAACCGTTTCGCCAAACGGCAAAATCCGCTCGGCCGTCGCCGTCAAAGTCCGCCGGTGTCGGTCTATCGCCGCTTGAGCCGAATTGAAAGGTAATGGTTGCTCCATTGGAACTTTGATTGATGTACCAGGTTTGGTTGGATGCCCGCCAGACGGCGATGTCGGATCTGCTGTCACCGTCAAAATCGGCCACGGCCGGAATATCTTCGGAAGCGCCGAAAACAATATATTGATACGCACCGTTGGAACTGTTGATGATATACCAGGTTTGATTGGAAGGACGATAAACACAAAAATCCGTTTTGTTATCGCCGTCAAAATCTCCCGGAGCGGGTTTATCGGTGGAAAGTCCCCATGGTTGAGTGATCATCTGTTGCTGGGAATTGAGGACATACCAGGTTCCGCTACCGGGTCGCCAGACAGCCAGATCATTCGGTGCTTGTCTGAATGGCTCGACCGTCGAGATCAAAGCACTGCCGGCATACACATATTCTTTTGATGGGGCATCGGAAGGCAGAGCGGGCGGCGTTCCGGTGGAGATCGTTACACGAAACGGCAGACTCCGATAACTTCTTAATGCCCCAAGACTGAACATTGTCAAAATCATCACAAACAGAACGATCAACGCCCGCCGTGGGATTTTGCTTTTTCGGGTCAAACCCGCTTGATTTCCCGTTTTTAATTCTTTCTTTTTTAGATTTTTGATAGACATAGCCGTTCCTCGTATTTAATTTGGGGATTGAGCATTTATTGGTAGGAGAAAGAGTCTCCGAAACTGTGAGGTAGCAACTCTTCAATAAATGCTCAATATTAAACTTGTTGATTTTTTTGAGACTGAAATGCTAAAAGATGCGGACGTGTTGGGTAATTCATCTTTCGGGTATTTTTTTTTGTACCAAAGACGTTCTGCTTTTTGACTTCGGCAAAGTAAAAGGAATCTACTTTGCCGAAATCTTTTTTTCAAATATCAAAATCGGAATCACATCCGATCGTCCGGGAATTTCGCTTTCCCAAATCCGATACATTTTGTTGAGTCTTTCCCTTTTTTGGGGTAAGATGTTGCCGAATTCAAATTTCGGCTCTCACATCCAAGCGAAATTGTTTTACCAAAGAACCCGTAATTCAAAAATGTGAGGGCTTGTGAGGAGAACTTTATAAGGCTGATAATTCCCTGAATGTTCCCGGAATCTCTTACTTCCTACATTCTTTTAATGTGTGAATTATAGAGTTTTTCAAAATTAAAAGTCCCTAAGAAATCCTAAAGATTCGTAATAAATCCAAATTGTTGAAATTCTCTGAATATTGTTTTTATTTTGTAAATACAGTCTTTATCAAGAATAGTTTGTGAGGTAAAACCGATTTGAATGAATCTATTGATATTTCAGATGTTTCAAAAACTCGTATATACAGGTTTGGTGATTTTTATCTCAACCCATATCAACGTAAGGTCATAAAAGATGCAAATTATATTGAAATAGCCTCGAAGGCTTTCGATATTCTCCGGCTTTTAGTGGAAAGACACGGCGAAGTCGTTTCAAAAGATGAGATTCTGGAACAGGTTTGGGATGACAGTTTCGTCGAAGAAGGCAACCTGACCGTTTATGTTTCCAGGCTACGTAAACTTTTAGGAACTGATAAATCAGCTCCATTTATCGAAACGGTTTCAGGCGTCGGGTATCGCTTTGTTTCAAATGTTTCCGAGATTGATGAAAACGAGTGGGAAAAACTTTTATCCGACCAACTTAAGTTATCCGATCCTACCTTAAGTCCCGACTCAATCGCCGTTTTGCCGCTCAAAAATGAAACCGGTGATAGTGAAGTAGATTATTTATCGGACGGAATAACCGAAAGCATCATAAATAAACTTTCCTATATCCCAAAACTGCGTGTCATCGCCCGCAATACGGTCTTCCGATATAAAAACAAAGATGATTTAAATTTTAAGAAAATCGGAAAAGAACTTGAAGTTGCACATATTCTGACCGGCAGAATCAGAGTAATCCGCGAAAATCTGGTCATCGGAGTTGAATTGATAAACGCCAAAAGCGGCACCCAAATCTGGGGAACGCAATTGAACCAGCCCTTTGAAGACATTTTTGAAATGCAGGAAAAAATAACCCGCTCGATCTCAGAGAATCTAAAAACTCAAATCGGCAATCACGCAAATAATCTGATCCTCCAAACCATTTCCCAAAATTTTGAATCCTACAGGCTGTATTTGAAAGGAAAATTTTATCAAAATAGGAAGTCACACGATGCAACTCACCACGCTCTTGAATGTTTTCAAAAATCAATTTTATATGACCCTATGAACACCCATTCCTACATAAGTATTGCAGAATGCTATATAACACTTTATTATTATGAAGAAATAAATCATAATTTTGCTATCAATAAGACTTCAATTTTTTTGGACAAAGCGTATAAATTAAACCCTTATGTCCCAGAATATTTTGTAATCAATGCCTCTAAAAAAATTTCTCTTGAATTTAATTTAAATGAAGCGGAACAAAATCTTCAACAAGCACTATCTTTGAATCCTAATTTAGCAGATGCTTATTATTACTATTCAAAAATTTTTGCATTTCGCGGTGAATTTTCTAAATCATTGACCGAATTAACAAAATTAATGAAACTTGATCCTATATCAATACACACCAATAGGGATGTAGCGAGAATCTTTTATGTATTGGGTCAACATGATAACGCCATTAATCAACTAAAAGAATGTTATGAATTCGAAGCCGTTGAATATCCTACCCTTATTTTGTTAGGCACAAACTTAGTTGAAATTGAACAATACGATGAAGCCCTGAAATTTTTTAATAAAGCAATCAACATTTATTTTCATCTAGAAACTTTAGCTATGATCGGTTATACCTACGCAAGAATAGGAAAAATTAAAGAAACACAAAATATACTTAAACAACTTGAGGAGATTTCAACGCAAAAATATGTTTTGCCTACATATTTTGCAATCATTCATTCGGCAATGCATGAAACGGACAAAGTTTTCGAATACCTTGAGAAAGCTTATGTTGAAAAGTGCTCAGATATTATTGCATTAAAAGTTGATCCAAGATACAAATCAGTCCGAAAAGACTCAAGATTTAACGATATGCTTCGCAAAATCGGACTACCAACTGAATGAAAGTTATCGTAACAAAGTTGCGATGTATCAGAATAGCAGAAGTTGAATGTTTTCCTCTGAGTTCCATTGATTTTTGACATGATGCTTTAATATTTCTTCTGTCCCGTGCGATTTAACTGTTCTGGCATAGTATCCGTCCGACCAAAACTCTCCTCACCACATTATTTTTTTACTTCCAGTATCTGCCGAAAGATTTCTTTCGCCGTGATAGGACTAATCGTTCGAACAATTGTCGTCGGACTATGATTTGGAACCGATTGAACCAGAAAATGCACCTGGTTTCTATATGCTCCGATTTCCAGAAACTCAATCTCATATCTTAATAATATTTCTCCATAGATTTCTTTGAGTTTCACTTCTACCACCGGCGTATATACTGATTTGCGATATTTTACCGGACAGAGGATGTGGTAAAGCAATATATTACCTTGTGCTGATTTCAAATGAGTTGGCACATTCAAGCATCATATTTCGTAGTAAGATACGGGGAATTAGAGCTTTTGAGGAACGATTAACTGCTTTGATAATGATTATATTTAAATCGGTTGATTTTTCTCATCCAGCTGATTTTGCAACAAAAAGGCAAGTTCGTGTATCAAACAGATATTATGCCAAAAAAAAATCTACTTCTGTTTCTCATCATCTTTATATTTTCAATAAATATTGCAGGACAGGTTCAGCAGGCCGCCAGCGATAGTTACGACATACGGCGATACGGGAATGTTGAGACTGTTTTCTCTCAGAAAAGCTTGCACCAAGTCCAACGGGATCGATCCGGCCACATTCCATACATTGGCGGAATTTTTTTATATGCGGCTTCCGATTCGGCATTCGTGATTGGGGCGAGATCGCCTTCTCGATCGAAAATTTTTTATTCAGCTACTTATTTTTCATAAGCAGATACCTTCCGCAGCTTATCTCGATCTTCGGAATGTTCTCTTCCGTCTTCGTTCTTTTCACAATGGTTTACAGATAACTACGGACGGTTACGGTTTTATCATTTTATCTATCTGGATCACGAAGATGATCAGTGAATTGATGTATGGTTTCTAGCTTTTGATAAAAGGTATAAAAATTTAGAAACTTTCGACCGCCTCCGGTTTCTGAGTTAAAGCAGAAATTATACAAATAAATCATTAGATCGAATCTTGCGAAAGTTTTCGAAAGCTTGATTAAACTTTCCCGATAAAGTAAAAATAACAGCAGTTTGAATTTCTATCTAAAACAAAATTTATCCGCATTTTTGCTTTTGAGTCTCGTCTGGGTTTTCGCGAGTTGTGTTTTATTGTGTTCCGAAAATGAGATTTGTGCGGATGAGTTGGCAGATTCGACTCAAAATTCGGCGGTTTTTGAAAATTCTTCGCCGGAAGATGTCTGCCCGATACAGTCGGCCGTGAAAATGACTGTGCAGGAAAGAACTTTATTCAAATTTGAACCGGTTTCGGTCAGCGAAAAATTTTCCGCCCATTTTTCACCCACTAAAATAATTCCTGATTCTTTCAAAATTCAGCTGGAATTTTATCTTTCCCCGAAGTTCACTTCTCAAAATAAACGTCCGTTTAAACTCAGAATTTAAAGATCTCCAAAATAAATTTTCCGCAATTACATTACCCGCGTTTTTTTAGGAAATGCGGTCAAATCCTTTTGTTAAATTATATTTGGAGATTCTTAAATGAAGTATTTATATCTATTTTTTACCCTAATTTTATTACTGGGTGTTCCTTCGGATTTTTCGGCACAAAATACTGCCGAAGTTACATTCGAAGGACAGATCGTGTGTTGTGCCGATTGTTGGGCGGAGGCTGACCGGACAAAGGTCGAATTCGGCACGGCGGAGGATCTGCTCAAGGCGAAAGCCTGTGTCGAAGGCGGCGATCCGACGCTTCTGGCTGTTCGGAATGGCGAGAAGTTCACGCTTTATGAACTCGAACAGGGCAAATTCAAACTGGCACCGGAAAAGAACTGGCTCAAATTTGTCGGCAAAACGGTTTCGGTTTCTGGCAAAGTCAAAAAGAAAAAATTTGTCGTTGATTCGCTCGAGGTCATCAAAGACAGCATCGCCGAACGCGAAAGAAAAGCGGCGATCGGGCAGACGGTCGAACTCAAACTCAAAGACCTTTTCGAAACGGAGCAGAGTTTGAGCCAGTTCAAGGGGCGGATCGTCGTTTTGAATTTTTGGGCGACCTATTGCGAGCCGTGCCGCAAGGAAATGCCCGATCTCGCGGCAATTCAAAATGAATATGCGGCATTGGGCGTGCAGGTCATCGGAGCTTCGGCGGACGAGATTTCGGATCGGGCGAAGGTTCTGCAGTTTATCAAGGAAACAAAGGTGAACTTCCCCGTCTGGATGGGAGCGACCGCCGCCGATATGTCGCGATTCGGACTTGGCACGGCTCTGCCCGGAACAGTCATTATTGATAAAAACGGCAAAATCGTTGAAGCGATCTCCGGCGTAGTCAACGCCGAAGATCTGCGGAAACAAATTGATGCGATGCTCGAAATTGCCGAAAGCAAGGTTGAAACGGTCGAGCCGAAAAAAAGCGAAACGACCGCCGGCAAAACGGAAACCTCGAAAGCATCGAGCGTTCCTTCCTGACCGCTCTGACCGGGTGAAGGTCGCGCCGTGAGCGGGACGGGAGAAATAAAATATAAATGGACATACGGGACGAGGTTTGTTCCCGATATTATCAACCGGGCGAAATGGCGGAACACTCTGACCTATCAGGTCACGCCGCGTTTTTCGGTCGGCATCGAATACAATCCGCTGGCGGGAAAGGTTTCGCCCCTGGCAAATTTTGTTGCCGTTACCGAAACGGAAAAACGACCGGCGTTAATTTTAGGAACCAGTTCCGACCGCATCGGCACGCCTTCGGGACAATCTTTCTATGCAACCTTGAGCAAAAATCTACACCGCGAAACGGGTTTGCCGGTCGCCCCGTATTTTGGTGTAACCTATGGAACCTATGAAAACAGATTCCGGCCGATCGGCGGTTTGAATATCTATTTGACGAAAAACTTTTCGTCAACGATCCTTTTTGACGGCGTCAAGGTGCATCCGCTCGTCAATTTCAATTACGGTCGGCATCAGTTCGGCTTTATGCTCGCCCAGGGCAAAAAAGCGGGTTTTAGTTACAGTGTTTCGTTTTGATCGGTAGTCACTTCTCCCACCTCTCTAATACTTCCAGAATCTCGCGGGAGACTTCGACGCCAGCGGGAAAATTTTTGATAAAATCTTCCCGCAAACGTTCGGCATCTTCCTCAAAATACTTTTCCAGCGTTTTGCGATCCCGGCATAGATACCTGATGCGGTAATCCCCTTCCGATATTATGGACATTTCCGCAGATTCAAAATATCCCGTCGCAATCAGATCGGGAACATGCCTTTGACGCATAAAATTTTCAAACTCTTCGGCGAGTTCAAATTTTACCTTCGCTGTTATTTCATAAACGATCATTTCGGGATTTACAACCTATATTTATTTTCGTGTATCAAAATTATATGCCAAATAAAAAATTGCCGCTATTTTTGCTGTTTATATCTTTTATTTTATCTGCCGCAAGTATTCACGGTCAGGTTCAGCAGGCCGCCAGCGTCCTCCACGATGTCCACCGGATCGATTCAAAGGTTTTGAATGAAGAACGAACCGTTCTCGTCCGCGTTCCGAATAATTACGCTAACCGCCGGACGGAGAAATTCCCCGTCATCTATATGCTCGATGCCCATCCGCCGCAAAATGAAATGATGGTCGGACTCATCGAACAGCAGGTCTGGGGTAATCAGGTGCCGGAAATGATCGTCGTCGGCATCCAGAACACGAACCGGACACGCGATATGACACCGACCAAAACCGAACGGGCAGGAAGCGGCGGCGGCGAGAATTTCCTGAAATTTATCGAAACGGAAGTCATTCCGCTCGTCGAAAAAAATTACCGGACGCAACCCTTCCGGATCTTTGCCGGTCACAGCCTCGGCGGTTTGACGGTGGTCTATTCCTTCACAACCCGCCCCGCACTCTTTAATGCCTACATCGCCGCGAGTCCCGTTCTGCATTGGGACGACGATTTTGTCATCAAAGAAGCCGAAAAATTATTCGGGCAAAACCCGAAGATCGAACGGACGATGTTTCTCGCCCTCGGCGACGAACCGGATTACGAAGCGGGCTGGAAAAAATTTCAGAAATTATTAAAGGAAGATAAACCGAAAGGCTTCGAATACGAGTTCCGCGAATTCAAGGAAGAAAACCACGCGTCGGTCGTCCTGCGGGCGTATTACTGGGGTTTGCGGAAGATATACGACGGCTGGCAGTTCTCCGCCGCAAACGGCACCATCAACGATCTCGAAAATCATTACAAAAAACTCTCGAAACGCTTCGGCTACGAGATCAAGATTCCCGAAGACCTCCTGAACCGGGCGGGCTACGACCTGCTGACCGCCGGTAAGATCACGGACGCCATCGAACTTTTCAAAAAAAATGTCGCCAATTACCCCGAATCCGCCAACGTCTATGACAGCCTCGGCGAAGCCTTTGAAAAAAACGGCCAGTTAAAACAGGCACGCGAAAACTACGAAAAAGCTTTCCAAATCGCCAAACAAAAAGGCGACGAACGGCTCGCCCCGCTTTTCAAGGCAAATCTCGACAGAGTTTCGGAGAAACTAAAATAAAGTTAAAAAAACTGCCTAAATGAACTAAGTCCGACTGCTTTTTGTAATCGGGCTGAGTTCATTTTTCCTAAAAGTTTTCTTGCAAAAATTTATTTGATTTATATCGCAGGAATTTGTTCAAAAACAATACCAGCAGGATTTGTTCAAATGGTTTTTAATAATTGTTGAATATTAAACTGAATTGAGATATAAATGAATCCAAATCTACAACAACCTGCATACTCCTATGAAAGTTGAACACATCGAAATATTAGAGAAAGATAATAATAAAAAAGGTGATTTATTTACCCGTTTAATGGGAGATTTGTTTCATGCATTAGGCTATGGAGAACCGCGTTTTAATGTCCATAAATCAGGACGAGAAATTGATTTAATAGCAAGGCACAGAACTGAGAATAAAATCGCGGTTGCCGAACTCAAAGCTCATAAAGCCAAAATCGGCGGAGATGATGTTCAAAAATTTGTCGGGAGTTTGGATAGTGAGAGGCGAAGTGTAAAAAAACTGCAGCGAAATGCTGAAGTAGTTGGCTACTTCATTTCTCTATCGGGTTTTAGAGAAACTGCAATTCAACAGGAAGCTGATTCGGATAATGAACGAGTAATTTTGTTAGGTTCTGAAAAGATAGTTGATGAACTTATCAAGGGAAGGATCATTGTTTCCAAAGAAGAAGCGGTTTCAAGTGTTAATTCAAATAAAGAAAAATATACCTTAATTGACAAAATCGATCTTTTGGCTACGAAAAGAGGCTGGGTTTGGGTTATATATTATTCTGATAACGATGGTCAAACAACAACTCATTTCTCTATCGTTCATGCAGAGGGCAAACCTTTGGTCAAGGAATTGGCTGATGAAATTATCGAATTTGATAAAAAATTAAATCATAAATTTATTTATCTTTTTAATTTTTTTATCAATTAAAAAAAATAAATGAAAAAATATCAGAATATATATCCAACAAAAAAATAAATAAATAAATAAAAAAATAAAAAAATA
>JBGTRS010000044.1:14620-14873 GCA_041940665.1 Pyrinomonadaceae bacterium
TTCAAAAGTTACGCTTGAGGAAGCCAAAGAGAAATACTTCAGATATTTGGAAAATGAATGTGGCGAGATTCATTTTGAAGGATTGCCAACTGATAAAGACGCAGGTTCTGTTAAAGTAAAACTCGAAAACATATTTGTTCCGATAAAACTTACTGGTATAAGAAAAGATAAAGCAGATATTAAAGATTCCAAAAGGTATGATGCAGTTGGTTTACCGTTACCAACCGCTACGGTTGGTCATCAAACACCTCAG
>JBGTRS010000045.1:0-11465 GCA_041940665.1 Pyrinomonadaceae bacterium
GTCGACGAGCGGGCTCACCACCGCCACCGTCACGCCGCCGAGTGCCGCCCCGAGCGGCATCATGCCCCACGCGAAGAAGCGGTACACGCTGTTGACGCGACCCAGCATGCGCGGCGGGATGATCGTCTGGCGGAGGCTCACGGTGATCACGTTCCACAGCGTGCCGAGGAACACCTGCACGCCGAGCATGGCGGTGAGCACGGGCCACCGTGGGACGACCGCCACGATCGCGGCGGCCATCGGTGCGGGCGGACTCGGCACATATATTTTTCGTGGGTTGCGGCAGAATGACAATAATCTGATTCTCGCCGGTGCGATTTTTTCCGCCGTTCTCGCACTCCTGGCGGATTTCGGACTCGGACAGATCGCCAAACTTTATGAACCGAAAAGTTCGCAAAAAGTTTCCCGAACTTTTCGCCGCAAAGTTTTTGCCTATTCTTCACTCGGTCTGATCATGATGCTGGTCGGTTTCAGTTTGTTTTCAAATTTTAGGTATTTGTTTTCAAATTCAACTGCAAACTCCGCTCAAGTAATCCGCGTCGGTTCAAAAGATTTTACCGAATCGGTCATTTTAGCCGAAATACTCGCCCAGACCTTGGAGAAAAAAGGCGTGAAGGTGCAGAGACAACTGGAACTCGGCGGAAATCTCGCCCATGATTCGATAACTTCAAACCGAATTGACGTTTATCCCGAATATACCGGAACGGCTTTTACCGCGATCCTAAAAAACGCTCCCGTTACCGATCCGCAGAAGGTTTATGAAATGACAAAGAGCCAATATGCAGAAAAGTTCGATCTGACGATCAGCCCATCGCTCGGTTTTGCCAATGATTTTGCTATTTTGATCCGGGGCGATGTGGCGAGAAAAAATAATCTCAAAAATATTTCCGATGCCGTCCCTTTCGCCAAAAACTGGCAAGCCGGATTCGGTCAGGATTTTATGTCGCGGAAAGACGGTTACGAAGGTTTTCGCCAAGCCTACGGTTTTAATTTTTCAAAACAGCCCCGCGAAATGGATCTGGCTTTAACTTATCGGGCGTTGGCTTCCGGCGAACTCGATATTATCGCCGGAAACTCGACCGACGGCTTGATTTCCGCTCTCGATCTTTTTCAGCTTAAAGACGATCAACAGTATTTTCCGCCCTATCAAGCTGTTTTCGTCGTCCGTCAAGATTCTCTCGAAAATTCTGAAATTTTAAGCGAAACTCTCAAGCAATTAGAAAATTCTATTTCAACCGAAGAGATGCGAAAGCTGAATTATGAAGTTGACGGCAGAGGACTTCAGCCAAGTGATGTTGCAAGAAGTTGGATCGCGAGTAAAAGTTTTTAGTTATTTTAAGAACAAGAAAAGGCGGCATTTATAAATGCCGCCTTTTTCTCAATTTTCTTCTGAAAATTATTTTCTTCCGCGGAAAAGCATACCGATTACCAAACCGACTGCCGCCGAGATCAAAATCGTTTGACCCGGATTTTTGCGGGCGTATTCCTTGGCGTCTTCAACCAGTTCTTTCGGGTCTTTGTCTTTCAGTTCATTAAACTTTTCACTTGCCTGAGCGAATTTTTCGCTGGCAAAATCTTTTGCCTTCCCGGCGGCGTCCTGTATTTTTTGTCCGTATTCTTGTGCCTGCATCTTTAAATCTCCTAAATATTCATCGTCTAAATTTTCACCTTCGATCGGTTCGATCGGAATGAGTGATTGTTCCAATTCTTTTTCTGCTTTTTCAACTTCTTTCTCAAATTCTGACATCTTCTTTTATTTCTTCTCCTTGTTTAATTAAAAATAGATAATTATAGCCAACACTTCCCCGTTTCGGTTTGACCACATTCCAAGCGTTCCGATGAATTTTTTTATCCGCTAGTTGTAACGATATTTTGCCAGGAAAAGTTCCGCTCTCTTTTTTATTCTCTCTCGATTGAAAAAACCGAGTATCTTCCCTCTTCATCAAATTCATATTTCAGAAACTTCAGACCGGCTTTTTCCAAAACTTTGATCGAAGCGGAATGGTCATCGTCAACGGTTGCGAATACCTCATCCAAATCCAATTCGTCAAAAGCGTATCTGACAATTCTTTTGGCGATTTCGGTAGCGTATCCTTTTCCCCAATTTTTTTCCAACAGATAATATCCGATCTCCCATTGTTCTTTGTCCGTTTTCATTAAACTTAACGAACAGTGTCCGGCATATTGTTTGTCAGTTTTTGCAAAAACCGCCCAATGATGTCCGATCTTTATACTTTTATCTTCAAGCTTTGCCCAAAGTTTTTCGGCTTTTTCGACCGAGGTTTTTCCGTCCTCCACAAACCGCATAATTTTTTCATTTGATATGAGATCAATAAAATCGGCTCTATCTTTCGGTCGGTATTGGGTTAAAAAAAGTCTTTCCGTTTCTAATTCTTTCATACCGATAAAATAAAACCGATGATTCCCATTTTTTGGAAAACATCGGTTTTTGAAAAAAACAAATGAATTATAATTTATTCTTCAATTTTGAATTCTGCCTTCGGTTCGATCGTCCTGATCTTATCGCCGACATTGTCCTTTATTCTGATTTTTAACTCGTAATTTCCCGGAGTTAATTCCGCGGTCGGAAGGAGTCTGGCCAGTGTCAGGCGTTGCCCCGAATCGCTCAAGCCGCTCCAATCTTCTTTTTGTTTCAAGATTTCCTTTCCGCTTTTCATCAATACATACTCGACATCAACCGCCGGACGCAGAGTTGTCTGATCGATCTTGGCATTATAAACTTGCATATAAATGCCGACTTCCTGACCTTTCTTAAATACACCCGAAAGATTCGGAATGACTTTAGCATTACCGATAATAAATCTTCCGCCGATGTCTCTGTCATTCGTCGTGCGAAGTTTTGAAGCCAGGATCAATGTAGATGTCCAAAGGTTTTCATCATCATATCTCGGAACGGTAAAACCGATGCTTCTGATTCCTTTATTCCCTGATGAAACATCACGCACCGCAACCTGAACCTTATAGGTTCCCGGCTCAAGCGTTTGAGCTGTTTGATAAACCGATTTCAGTTTTTTTGTTTCCGAAAGATCTTCCGCGGTTGCGGTTGTAATAACCGAATCTTCAAAGATTCCGGCACGTCTATTGGTTACAGCCGTGATTCTGCCGAATATATTCATACGTGCTGTTTGAACACCGCCGATACTTTCAAATACTAACTCGTTATTGTCGGTTTGAAGCGTAAATGTCGTCACAACGCGGTTATCGGATTGGCGGAAGAAATCCACCCGCAGATCGAATTCCAATGGATTGTTATCAATGATCGGGGAGTTTTCATCATCGCTCAACATATCCGCATATTTTACGCTTGGCGGTCTTTGCAGATTAGAGATCAACTCGATTCTTCTGAACGGAGAATCCTGCTCACGCATATAACTGTTGCCTCGATTGATCCCCGAAATTCTGTCTGCCCTGGTTTCAAGACCGAGCATTTCGGCTGTTGTTTGTCCGGCTCCCGGAACAAATAAAAGTGCGTCCTTTTCGTTGGCGTTTGTCGCAATTCGATATTCGCCTGTTCCGGTCGGATCAACGAATTCGATTTCGATTCCCGAACCGACACCGTCCAAATTTCTGTAAAACCAAATTTCAAAGGGATAGGTTGTTGTTGTTCCGCCGCCTTCCCAGGCAGGTCTATCATAGGCACCGCCCATCGGTCTCGATTCGACACTATCGGGTTTTCCCCATGTAATGTAGATTCTGCCGCGGTCGGTCATCCAGCCCGGTTTGCCCGATGTAAAATGTTCGTTTGCATAGGCGATTCTTTCATAATATTCCTCGCGATACTCATTTTCTTCCGTGTCGGGATTCGGATCACGTCGTCGCCAGAAATTTTCGATGAAATTTTCTCGTTCTTCATCGGTTTTCAAAGCTTTAAATGCCTTTTTCTCTTCCGACGTGATGATGTATTTGACATCCTTACTTAACCAGTTTTGATATATTTCCGCTGTTTCTTTTGTTGTTTTTCTGGCTCTTTCCGTAACGTCCGGGTCTTGTGCCATCAGCGATGTTGCAAATAACAATAATAGCGAACTGATAACAATAAATTTTCGTTGAAACATAACGATTTAACTCCTTCTTATAACTCAATAATCCGATTTCACGATTTTTTCCTTACAAAGATTTTTGTCTGGATTTTAGAAAAGTATCTTATTAACTGTTCAAGATGCTTCATAACCTTCCGAAGGTTGCATTTTCATTGAAAGATTTTGCCTTTTTTTTTAGATAATTTCAATAGTTGACCGAATTTATTCCTCGATGCTTTCTCTTTTCTTACCGAAAAACCACGCAACCAAAATCGAAACGCCGTATAAAGCCATCATCGGCGTTGCAAACAACATCATATTCGGGATGTCGCCCGTCGGCGAAACAAATGCCGCAACTATTAGCATTATCACCAACGCAATTTTCCAACTGCTTATCAGAAATCCAGCCGTAATTACTCCGATCCTCGATAAAACGTAAGCCACCGCCGGCATTTGAAAAATTATCCCCATCGCCAGCATTATTAAAATTATAAAATCAAAATAATCCGTAGCTCTCAAAAGCAACTGAAAATCCGATCCCAACCACAATAAATACGTGACGGCCGGCGGAAACAAAACGTAATATGCAAAAGCCGCCCCGACCACAAATGAAATTGTCGAAAGTAGAATAAATGGTGTTACGTATTTTTTTTCGTGTTTATAGAGTGCGGGCGAAATGAAACCCCAAATTTGAAGCAATAAAAACGGAATCGAAACGGCAATCGCGGTGTATAGTGAAACTGTGACATACAATGTAAACGGCTCGGTCGCCGTCGTCACAATCAATCTTTCGTTTGCATTTTCCGTCGAAAGATCATTCAAGTTAAAATCCACCGGAAGTCTGATTCCTTTTGGAATAACTGCATTACTAGTATATATCGGTTCATCCGTAAAAAGTCCGATTTCATTTTTACTATCTTTTGCGACAATTGCTTCCACAGACGTTCCCGCGGCTACCACTGTTACTCCAATATTCGTCGCCCGGTCAAATACATACCTTCCCTTTTCACCTTCCTTTAATTCGTTTAACCGAAGAACTTTTTCATTTCCCGTTTTCCCATTTTTTATTTGCAACTCCCTCCGTTGGGCTTCCGTGAGAGCTTTTTGAACGGGTATTGCTAAAAAATTATAGATTGAATCGGAAACAAACCAACAACCCAAAAAAGCTACGCCGACAAACAAAAGTGATTTCACCAAACGTCGGCGGAACTCATCAAAATGATCCAAAAAGGACATTTGACCGCCAAGTTCTTCTTCAATGTCTTTGTCTTGTTCCATTTGCCACAATCATTAAAACCACTCTGTCTTTTCAGCCTTTTCTGTTTCCGGGTTTGGTTTTTTGTCCTTCATCAAACTTTCAAAATCTTCGCCGCTTATTTCTCTAACTTCCGGTAAGAATGTTTTACCATTTGTATTTTCTTGTAATCGTTGTGAAATTTTTTCTTTTTCATTCTCATCATTGATTGAGTTTTCAGAGTCGGATGTTGAATTTATTTTCTTGTAATTTTCTTCTTCATCAATTTTTACAGCATTCTCCCAGGTTGACCTGAAATCACCGGAAACTTTTCTAAACTCCGCCATCATCGAACCCATTTTTCGAGCCATTTCCGGCAACTTTCGCGGCCCGAATACAACAAGAGCGATTATCCCTATCAGAATAAGTTCCTGTGTACCAATTGATTCCAAAATTAATAAAAACAACTTTTGTAAACCACCTCTTTTTTAACTTCAAAAATAATCATAGATTTATGTATTCCGATTATTTTACTACATTTATATATTTCCCGTTGTACTCATTTACTTTACCAACTACTTTCGCTCCTTCAATTTCGGTTAAAAACTCTTTTGCTTTCTTTTCTTCCAGACTTATTAATAATCCCCCTGCCGTTTGCGGATCAAATAGAATACTCTGCATTTCTTTTGAAATTCTTTCATCAAAATTTATTGTATCCCCTACATAAATTCGATTATTTTTATCCCCTCGCGTCAACATTTTTTGCTTAACTAGATCCTCAACTTGCGGAAGTATCGGCACTTCCTCTGAATATATTTCGATTGTAACATTACTAGCCTTCGCCATTTCGAATGAATGCCCCAGAAACCCAAATCCGGTTATGTCCGTGCAGGAATTCGCTCCTAACCTCTGCATAGATTTTGACGCATCCCGAGCTGATTTTGTCATAGTTTTTAATGCCGCATCCACCGTTTTTTTATCCGCCTTCTGGAATTTTATACCTGTACTTATAATGCCCGTACCAATTGATTTTGTAAGTACCAAGACATCACCGATTTTAGCTCCGGCATTTGACATAACCTTATCAGTTTCAACCGTTCCGGTTATTGAATACCCGAACTTTATTTCCTGATCATCTACCGAATGTCCTCCGATCACCACAACTTCTTCTTCGTTTAAGGCCTTTTGTCCACCGTTGAGGATTTCTCCCAGGATTTCTAAATCCCCTTTCTGCGGAAAACAAACAATTGAAAGAGCCGTTACCGGATTTCCGCCCATGGCATATACATCATTGAGGGAATTTACCGCTGCGATTCTTCCGAAAATTTCCGGTTCATCGGTTACCGGAGTAAAAAAATCCAAGGTTTGGACAAGTGACGTTTGATCATTCAAACGAAATACTCCCGCATCGTCGGAGTGTTCATAGCCGACAATTATATTCTTATTGTTTTGCTTCGGAAGTTTGCTCAAAACTTGAGCAAGGTCGCTTGGTGCGAGTTTTGCCACTCAACCGGCACAAGAAACCATTTCCGTTAGTCTTTTTTTACTCATAAATCTTATAACTACTTGTTTGTCAATAGTTTATAAATCCTATCCAAATCTGCAGTTCCATAATACTCAAATTCGATCTTACCACTCAGTCCATCTTTATCCGGCAGTATTTTGACCTGAGTTCCGAAATGTCTTCGTAATTTTTTCTCTGCATTTTTTATATTCGCGTCTTTTTTCGGCTGGACTCGTTCTTTAATTCTTGTCGGAGATTTTCCCTGTGAAATTCTCTTTACGGCTTTTTCAGTATCTCTTACGGAAAGAGCCATACTGATTATTTTATTCGCTAACTCAATTTGAGAATTTTTAGTCTCAAGCATTATCAAAGCTCTGGCATGCCCGACCGATAGTTTATTTTCTTCTACTAACTTCAAAATCTCCTTTGGTAACTTCAATAAACGCAAATAGTTAGTTACAAATGTTCGGGTTTTCCCCACTTGGTTCGCCACGATTTCCTGAGTCAATCCAAAATCCTCAATTAACTTTTGATATGCATTTGCTTCTTCTATCGGATTCAATTCTTGACGCTGGATGTTTTCAATCAAAGCTATCTCTAAAAGCTTATCATCGGAAATTTCCCTTACAACTGCCGGTATTTTATCTAACTCAGCTTTTTGTGCTGCTCTCCAGCGACGTTCACCTGCAACGATTTGATACCCCTTTTTTATCGGCCTTACTACGATCGGCTGAACAATCCCGTTTGCCCTTATTGATTGCGTCAATTCATCCAACTCTGTTTCCGGGAAATTTTTTCTCGGTTGATTTGGATTAGATTCGACAAGATCAATGTCTATTTCCAGAAAACCTTCGGATTTACCTTCTGGCTTTATTTCATTACCAATTAACGCACTAAGCCCCCTTCCTAATGCCTTTCTGCTCATGACTTAAAATCTCCTTTGCTAAATTTATGTAACTTTCTGCTCCTTTTGACCGTATATCATACAAAATAATAGGTTTACCGTAACTAGGTGCCTCCGCTAAACGGACATTTCTAGGTATAACTGTATCCAGAACCTGTTTACCATAAAAATCTCTTAGGTCTTGAGCCACTGCCGCCGATAGATTTGTTCTTTCGTCATACATTGTCAGTAATAATCCCTCTATTACCAAATGTGGATTTAGTACTCTTCTTAGATGAGCCAACGTATCGAATAATTCGGTCACGCCTTCAAGTGCAAAGTATTCACATTGAATCGGAACTAATAATGAATCCGCCGCTGTTAAACCATTTACAGTTAACAATCCTAACGATGGTGGACAGTCTATAATTATATAATCATAATTATTCTTAACTTTTTTAAGAATTTCTTTCAACACAAATTCCCGTTTCGTTTCTTCAACCAACTCGATTTCTGCCCCCGCCAAATTCTTATCAGCCGGTATAACCCAAAATAAAGGCAGATCCGTCGGTAAGATGATATTTTCCAGCGGTTCATCCTTCACAATCGCATTATAGAGTGTTTTTCTTGTCAAAGATCGCTCTATCCCTGAACCAGATGTAGCATTTCCCTGTGGATCTGCATCAACAAGTAAAACCTTTTTCTCCTCTACCGCCAATCCGGCAGCTAGATTAACCGATGTCGTCGTTTTTCCTACACCGCCCTTCTGGTTTGCTACTGCAATTATTCTTCCCATTTTTTATTTTCCGTATGAATTTGATATGAGTTTAAGTTAGCATAAATTTAATTGTTTATCTATTACAAATCATATTTGAAATAGATATTAATATGGCGGATGTTTCACGTGAAACATCCGCCATATTAATATCTATTTTTAGTGTTTTGATGAAGATAAATGCACTAACACTGTTGACAATGCCACGGGGGTCAAACCAGATATTTTACGAATTTGTCCGAACGTTTGAGGCTTTGCTCTTTCAAGACGTTCAATCATTTCAGTTGATAACCCGCTGATTTCATTAAACTTAAAAGTTTCAGGCACCTTAAGCCCATCGTTTCGATTAACTCTTTTATTGGCAATGGCTTGTTTCCTGATATAACCACTGTAAAGTGAATCTGCCAAAGACGTTTCTAATTCAGATAATTTTACTTCACTCTGAATTTCTTTTGGCAAGAGTCGCAATACCAATGAGGAATCCACACCTTGTCGTTGAGAAATTTGAGATAATGTTATTGAATCCCCTAGATCGGCGTTTAAAATTTGAGCTACGGTTGCATATTCAATATCTGATCTTTTATATCGAATATTGTCCAAAGTATTTCGTAATTTTGTAATTCTATCTCTTTTTTTGTTAAATCTTTCCCAATCATTATCTGCCAATAAACCTATTTCCTTTCCTTTTGGAGAAAGTCTTTGGTCAGCATTATCATGTCTTAAAAGTAATCTTGACTCAGCTCTTGATGTAAAAATGCGATACGGCTCATCCACTCCATGCCTTATCAGATCATCAATCAGAACACCTATATAACCCTCATCCCGGTTCAATATTACTTGATTTTTATGTTTCACGTGAAACGTCGCATTAATTCCGGCCATTAAACCTTGACAGGCTGCTTCCTCATATCCGGTAGTCCCGTTAATTTGTCCCGCCAAATAAAGTCCGTTAATTCTGGACGTTTCCATGGTAGGATGGAGCTCTCTGGGGTCAATAAAATCATATTCAATAGCATAACCGGGGCGTATAATTTCAACCTCTTCAAACCCTTTAATCATTCGTAACAATTCTTGCTGTAAAATGGAGGGTAGGGAAGTTGAAAACCCGTTTAGATATACTTCATTGGTGTTATGTCCTTCTGGTTCAAGAAATAATTGGTGCCGATCCTTATCGCCAAATTTTACGACTTTATCCTCGATAGACGGACAATATCTTGGACCAATACCTTTTATCGCCCCGGAATAAAGCGGCGACTGAGATATATTTTCGCGTATCTTATTATGTAAAGCGGCATTAGTATAACCAATATAACAATTTAATTGAGGTTGTTTGATTTCTTCGGTTGAGAAGGAAAAAGCTACAGGACTTTCATCAGGCGTCTGAACTTCAAAAACATCCCAATCAATCGTCCGGGCATCAAGCCTGGGAGGTGTTCCTGTTTTTAAGCGACCGACCGGAAAACCTAACACTTTAAGATTTTCAGCAAGTTCAATTGAAGCAGGTTCACCGGCCCGTCCAGCCGTGTAGTTTTGTCGTCCGGTATGAATTTTCCCGTTTAAAAATGTTCCGGTAGCAATTACCACTGCATTAGCTCCAAACCGTCTGGAATCTTGCAACTCAACCCCTATAACCGCCTTATTCTCAACAATTAACTTAACTGCTACGCCTTGACGTAAGTTTAAATTTGGAGTAGACTCGAGGACGTGACGCATTTCAATCCGATATAAAGCACGATCCGCTTGAGCCCTCGGAGATTGAACTGCCGGACCTCTCGACCGATTGAGAAGCCGAAATTGAATTCCTGTGCGGTCAATAATTCGCCCCATAATTCCGCCAAGAGCATCTATTTCACGAACGATATGTCCTTTAGCAATACCTCCAACAGCCGGATTACAGGACATTTGTCCGATCAAGTCTAAATTTATTGTAACCAATGCAGTGTTAGCACCAAGCCGGGCTGCGGCCGAGGCCGCCTCGCAACCGGCATGTCCCGCTCCAATGATTATGACATCAAATTCTTCGTCAAAAAACATAATTCAAAATTCCCAAAAAAAACTAACATTATTTGAAGCTAAACCCTTTATATTAGTTTATCGGAAAGTTTTTGCCAATAGAGGTTTTAACATAAAAGAGTTAAGTCTATTATTTACAATAAGTAAAAAATGATTAACTCCATCGGCCTTGAAGAGCTTTAGAGGGAAAAGCAACCGATTGAAAATCTGCAAACTTAATCGAATCTGTATTGCGAAAGGAAATAAGCGGCATCAGTCCTTGTTCGATTAAAATATCACAAGCTTCATGGGTCATATCAATTTCGGCACAGGATTTTGTGTTCGTTTGTTCATCAACTTGAAAATGATGTACAGGCAAGCCATCAATTTGAGTATAAAATTTATTTCCAACTTCCCACCCATAGGTCCGAAATGTTTGAGCAAAAAGTAACCCAAAGGCGAAAGAAGGATTAGCCCACAAATACTCACTATTATCGGATTCAATGTTAAACTCTTCAAAAGAAAAGGTTTCAGTTGGTTCAGTATTTTCACCATAAGGAAGTCGTAAAAGAAATCTGGGAAGAGCGAGCCCTAGACTGGAAGATTCGCTGAAAGTCCGCAACATAGTCCACAGTTTTCCTTCATTAGAGTCATCAGATAAATTCCAATCCGAACTACTTGGGCTATCAGAGAGTTGTTTAATTCCAAGCATCCGGGGTTTTATCTGAGAAATAAAGGGGGCTTTTAATGTGTTTCCGATCTTTGCCATTCTGATCAAGGTTGCTGTGTCTTCAACATTCAAGTCAAATTCATAATTTCCGCAAATCAAGCCAAAGGGTTCCCCATCGTGGGTGTATGATTTTTTCAAAACAATGTTAGCAAATAATTGAGAATCGGATAGATCATTAACGGTTTTAAGATCATTGACCAATTCATCTTTACTTAAATCCAAAACAAACAATTTAAGATCGCCGGCAGTTTCCGTTCTATAAACGACGAAGTGAAGCCCTCTCCATGCTGATTCCAAAGCCTTAAAA